>JBOHRM010000647.1:0-12237 GCA_050732715.1 Longimicrobiales bacterium | reverse complement strand
GGCGCAGGCGGAAGGCCGGAGCACGGCGGAGCTGATCCGGGAGGCCGTGGCGGAGTATGCCGATCGGCGGGCGCCGGTACGGCTGCCGCGCAGCGTGGGCGCGGGCCGAAGCGGCCGCGCCGATCTGTCGGAGCGGGCGGAGGATCTGTTGTCCGGTTTCGGCGAAACCGAATTGTCGTAGCGGACACGGGTGCGATTGTCGCGCTGGTCGATGCGAGCGACCGTCATCATAACGTGCTGAGGTCGTTGTACGAGGAGGACCCTCACAGCTGGATTCTGCCGTGGGCGATTCTGCCCGAGGTCGATTATCTGCTTGTGAAGCATGTCGGCGCCGAGGCGGAGCGTCTCTTTGTGGGTGACGTGGTCGAGGGGCGCTACATCGTCGAGTGGCACACCGATGCGGACCTCGCCCGCGCGGCGGAGCTGAGCGAGCGTCATGCCGGGCTTGAGCTTGGCCTGGTCGATGCGATCGTGATCGCGGTGGCCGAGCGGCTGCGCGCGTATGACATAGCGACGCTCGATGTTCGTGATTTCGGCGCGGTCGAGATCGCGGGTGCGCCGCGGCTGATCCCTCGCGACATCTCTCCTTGAACGGCTTTCAATCGCGGAGAACGCCGAGAGTGAGGAGGGCCGCAGAGTGATCGGACACTTCTCCGCGTCCTCCCAAACCTCCGTGGCCCTCTGCGATTGAAGTGTGTTCTTGCGCGCGCAACGACTCTGAGGATGTAGAACGTATAGGCCGGCCCGGGTCTGCGATCGTTGGGTTAGCTGGCCCGTTTCTCGCAATGAACAGAGGCGAGGCAAGGCGGACCAAAGGGGTCGCGCGGGTTGCGGCCAACCGCCAACGCGCGCTGGTGCGACAATAGCACGGGCGCGCGTTCTATTTCGCCGTGTCACGGCTGGACGAACGAGCGCGGGAGGCACGAGATGGAAGAGAACCTGAAGAGGCTGGGCGAGTTCGGGGAGTACGAGGTAGCGGATGGCGAGCCTGATCCGCGTGGCTGGCGAGTGCTCTCGTCGGAAGGCGAACGCATCGGTGACATCGATGACCTGATCGTCGACACGTCGGCGATGAAGGTTCGCTACCTCGACTGTGACCTCGACGAATCCGGTCTGAACCTGTCGGGTGGCGACAGGGACCGTCACGTCCTGATCCCGGTCGGATTCGCGACGCTGAACCGGGCGGACCGTGAGGTGCGGGTCGGTGTGAACAGGGATGAAGTGCTGAATCTTCCGGAGTACCGGGGTGGCCCGCTGACGGCTGCGCTGGCGTCGCAGGTGCAGGCGGGCTTCAGTGGCCGGCAACCGTTGCGTGAGACGCGGGACATCGGCCGGGAGACGCGTGAGAGTCTCGCCTTGCGGTCGAAGGAGCCTCGGCGCGAGGAGGTGCGCGAGGGCGAGCAGAGGATGACGCGGTCGGAGGAAGAGCTGGCGGTCGGCAAGCGTATGGTCGAGGCCGGTGAGGTCGATATCCGCAAGCACGTCGAGACGGAGCACGTGCGCCAGCCGGTCACGCGCCGGCGTGAGGAGGTGGATGTCGAGCGCCGCCCGGTGACCAGCGCGCAGCCTGGGCGGATCATGGATGAAGAAGAGATCCGTGTGCCGCTCCGCGAGGAGGAGATCGTTGTCGAGAAGCGTCCCGTGGTGAAGGAAGAGGTCGTCGTGCGCCGTCGTGGTGTGGACGAGCAGGTCGACATCGACGAGGAGGTGCGCAAGGAGCGCATCGACGTCGAACGGCGCTCTCAGCCACGCGAGCACATCGTCGAGGAGACGGAGCGGTTCCGCGCCGAGCCGGGCGGGATCGTGGAGGAGGACACGGAGGACTTCGCCGATGAGGCGGGCCGCACGATCGACGAGTCGACGAAAGGGCTTGGCGACCGTGCGAGCGGCGCGATGGACAAGGCGACCGATCGGCTCCGCGATCTGGGCCGCGATCGCTGAGCAGGCGTCAGTCGCGAGACATTACCCTACAGCCGGACGCGGTGTCGTCGCCGCGCTCCGGCTGTAGTGCATCTCCAACCCGTCCGTCGCCGCCGGACGTCACAAGTCATAGCGCAACTTCAGGATCGCCATGCGGCCGACGTTGGGCACGCCGGGGAAGCTGCGGTACTTCTCGTCGAACAGGTTCTGCACGCCGAGCTGAAGCGTGGCAGTCTGAAGGCCGGGCAGACGGTAGCCGACCGTGAGATCGAGCAGCGTGTAGGCCTCGACACACGGTTCCGATCCCTGACTCGCCGCGAGCTCGGTGCGGCATGCCAATCCCTCGTACACGCCCGAGCTGGCCGGGTACTCGGAGTTGAAGCGCGCACGGGCTTCGGCGTTGAAGCCGACATCCGTGTTACGATACGCCAGGCCCAGCGACCCTTTCCGCTTCGGTGCATTCAACGTGACCAGCAGGCCGCGGTCCGTGGTAAACGCGTCGTCGTTCACGAACGAAGCGCTGCCGCTGAGGGACCACAGGTCGTTGATCAGGAACGTACCGGCGAGATCGACGCCCCAGAGGTCGACTTCGTCGGGAACGTTGATGTACGTCGCGAGCAGCTGCGCGCCGTTCGCGTTGATGTCGGCAGTCGAGATCACACCCACGGGTATTTGGGCGAGCCCCGACGCGAGCGCACCGCTCGCCACATGCGCTTGGGCTTGCGCCTGGTCCGGCGGTAGACCTTGCTGCACGAAAACTTGAGTCAGGCGCGGCATCAGGAACGCGGCGATGTCGCCGGGATTGAGCGTGACGAGCGGCGTCTGCACGGTGAGCGGCGTGACCAGGTTCTTGCGTCTCGAGAACCAGACGTCGCCGGACAGAAGCACGCGTTCGGCCAGTATCCCCTTGTAGCCGACCTCGAATGTGTTCTGGGTCGATTCGCGGATCGGCGCGAGATCGGGAAGGTCCAAAGCCGCGATGGATCCCGTGTCTCCAGTCGTCGGGATCAAGAAGTTCGACTGGATATCGGCGGGCGTTGGTTGGAAGCCGAGCAGCACGGGCACGAGATCGGCGAGCGGTGTTCCCTCCAGTTGTGGCGCCGCGGCTTGGATGGCAGCCTGCCAGAAGTTCGCGGCCGCGGCGGCCGGCAGCAGTTGGGCCGGGCCGCCCTGAGCAGAAGGCGTGAATGGCGAGCGCATCTGATAGTCGCCGGATTCGCGAAAACGGAATCCATCCGTACCCGTGCCCTGCACACGAACGCTGTAGCCCAGAAGCGCGAGCTCTGGAATCGGGCTCGCCGTGCCGAGGTCGAGGAACTGGTTGAGCGACGACGGTGTCGAGAACGCACGGTTGAACGTCGCCCGGAATGCGTGGCCTTCTGCCGGTCGGAAGACCAGCCCTGCGCGCGGCGAGAAGATCGGGTCGGGCAGCGCCGAGTGGTCGTCAATGCGGCCCGCGAGGACGAGGTCGAGCTTGGGTGTCAGCTGCGTCTCGGACTGGAGATACGCACCGATCTCGGTCGTCTCGTCGTCTTCCTCGTAGCCGCCGTTGATCGTGCCACCCGTGCGAGGTTCGGTGAAGAGGTAGTCGACGCCGTAGGTGAAGCGCTGTCGCGAGCCGATGTCGAGGCCGTGCTGGAGCTGACCGACGAGCAGCCGGGAACGGTCCTGGATCGGCGCGCCGTTGCGGAGCAGGAACGTGTCGCCGGCGTCGCTCGAGTTGAGGTATACCTGAGCGAACAGCCGCTGCCAGTTGAACCGCGCCTGGTAATACGTGTAGCGCCAATCCCTCGCCTGTGCGGCGCCCAGACCGGTCAGCTCGATCTGGTTGTCGATATGCGAGATGCCCGCGGCGAACACGGCGGTCGCGTCGGGCGTCAGCCGCCAGTCCGCGCGCAGGTCGCCCGCCCAGCGTGTAACGTCGAAATCGCGGTTCCCGATGCGCGCGATGCGACGGTCGGCCTCCGGCTGCCCGATCCCGACGGCGCGCATCAGGTCTCCGCGCCAGAACGCGAGGTTCTCGTCGAACTTGCCCCGCTCCGCCACCTCGACCGGGTCGGCGTATCGCCACTCGTCCGCACGCAGGTACTGGCCGGACACCTTGATGCCGAAGTCGTCCGAGAGCCGTTGGGCCGTCCGGAACGTGCCGTGGAACAAGCTGCGCTCGCCTCCTGACAGTGAAATGCTCGTCCCCTGCTCGACCAGCGGCGACGTCGTGATGATGTGCAGCACGCCGTTCGCCGTGTTCGGGCCGTACAGCGCCGCGCCGGGACCGAGGACGACCTCCATCTGCTGGATGTCGTCGTCCGTGGTCGGCACGAAGTGCAACGCGTTCAGCCTGAGTGAGGGGACACCCGCGATGCGGTTGTCGGTCAGCGTGTGCAGCGCCCCGGAGAAGATGCTGTTGAACCCGCGTACGACGACGTTGGCGGCCTGCGTGCCTTGCGTGATCACATCGATGCCGGGGATCGACCGCAGGTGGTCGACCGGCGTGACCGCCGGCCGCGCTCGGATCTCCGTTTGGGAGACGATCTCGACGTGGGCGGGCGCGTCCAACGCCTTCTCCGACTGCCGCGACGCGCTGACCACGAGCGGGTTCAGCTCGAACGCCACGGCCGCGACGGTCAGGTCGGCGGTGGCCGTGGCGCCATCGGCCACGCTGACCGCAGTGAGCCGTTGCGTGCCGTATCCCACGGCGGAGACGGAGAGGGTGAAGTCGCCCGCGGGCGCGCCGTTGATCCGGTACTGCCCGTCCGCGTTCGTGATGACGCGAGCGACGACGCGGCCATCGTCGGCCACGAGCTCGATCACTGCCTGGGACAACGGCTGGCCGCTTTCGGCGTCGGTGAGTCGCCCCTGCACGATCCCCGACTGAGCCGCCAGCGGCGCCACGAGGCCGAGGAGCAACAGTGGAAGAGTCAGCAGGGAACGCCGGATACGCACGCCCATGAGTACCTCTCGGGTTGTGGGCGCGCGGGCCCGCGCCGCCCGGGGAGCAGCTCGGCGCACGTGCCACTGCGAGGATACGGCGCCGAGCGAGCACATTGACGTGCCCGACCGCGGAGGCTAAGCCGTAAGTCCAGCCGTGTCAAGAGGATTAGCGATTGGCAGAGGTTGACTTCGTTGGATTTCGCTTTGCTCGAGAGTCCTCGCGGAGCTGCCGGCTCGGGCGCGGAATTCGGGTCCCGGGGACTCGGCCTCAATCGCTGGGTTGGCGGGCGAGCGGCAGGACGACGACGCTCGGGATATCGAGATCGTCGTAGACGACGCCGGCCACGAAACGTTCGCCAATGTGCATGATGTTCATAGCAGGGAGCGTGAGCGTTCCGAGGTACGGCCCGGCCGGGTCGAACACGTCCCAACGGAGCGAGTCACCGGCTGCGGCGCGCAACGCCCAGAGAAAGCCGAGGTCATCGACTCGCAATGCGAGGACGGCGGGGGCGTGTTCCGGTATCTCGGGCACGTTGCGCGGCTCCGCGTCAACGACCTCACGGTGGCGCTCGACGAGGTCGGCCCGTGCGCTGTCACGCTCGGCGTCGCTGAGCCGGACCGGCGGAATCTTCCGCCGGATCACGAGCGCCGTGTCCCCGTCGGCCGCGAACCGCGTGATGCGGTATTCTGCGCCGAGGGTGGCGTAGGCGGTGCCGTCGGGGCCAACCGCACCCGACGCCTGCGGCGCGTAGGGCAGCCGCATTGACATGACCAGAAGGCCGTCCCGCTCGAAGAGCACGTTGCGCGGCTCCTGGACCGCGATCAGGGTCGTGTCCTCGACCGTCCCCTCCGCCGAGTAGCGGATCACGCCGAGGCTGTCCGTGCCGATGACGCGCGACAGTCGCGTGACATCGTAATACCGGCCGGCGCCATCGAAGCGGACGGATTCGCCCATTGTGAGGATCATGAACGGCCGTTCGAGCCGGAACGCACGCCGGAACACACCATCGGGGTCGAATACGCTGACGCGGCCGAGCTCGCCGTCGAGCAGCGCGATCCCACCGTCCGGCGCGCGGCCGATCCCGCCGATATGACCGAACTCGCCAGGACCCTCGCCGCCACGGCCGAACCGTCCGACGAACTCGCCCGCGGGCGAGAACACACGTGTCTCCAGCGCTTGCGAGTCGGCCACGTAAATACGGCCGTCATCCGCGACGTAGACGCCGGATACGCGGCCGAACACGTACGCCTCCGGCCCGTCGGCTTCGCCGATGGTGAGCGCCTCACCCGCGTCGACGCGCCACGTTCCGCCGGCATCATCCCAAACGCCACGCTCGCCGTTGATCACGTGAACCACGCCCCCGATCGTGTCGATCCGGACTGTGGGATCCGCGTCGGCATCGCTCCCAACGGCTCCACAGCCGCCCGCTACGGTCAACAAGACGGCCAGCAGGCTCGGACCGGGGCGGCATCGTTGCATCATACGGCCTCGTTCGCTGTTCGGCGTGCACAGACCTCACACCGCACCCAGGAGGGGCAGCAACACAACAGATTGGACGGCGCGTGCGCGCGCAAGCGTTCGGGCGCACAAGCGCCCCTCATCGGCGGGCCGATGGTATGGAAGGAGCACTCAGCCACGCGACGACGCCGCACTCCGGCCGGTTCCGGCTCGCGCGCGTCATCGACTGAGCCTTACTCGGCGCGCAGGGCCTGCGCCGGATCGATGCGGCTGGCGCGCCGGGCCGGGATGTAGCTCGCCAGGAGCGCCACACCGAACAGTAGCAACGTGACCCCTGCGAACGTCAACGGATCGGTGGGGCTGGTCTCGTAGAGGAGCGAGGCGACGAACCGCGTCAGCAAGATTGCCGCGACGATGCCTGCCGCGATTCCGGCAGCACTGACCGCAGCACCATGGGTGACGACGAGCCGCGTGACCCGTAGCGGGCTCGCGCCGAGGGCGACGCGGATGCCGATCTCGCCGGTTCGCCGGCGTGCCGAGTAGGCGAGAACGCCGTAGATGCCGACGGCGCCGAGAAAGAGTGCGGTGGCGGCGCTCACCAGAAGGAGCCGCATCACGACACGCTCCTGGGCGGTGGCCGCGGCGACGATCCTATCCATGGCGGCGATATCGAGCATCGGCAGCCGCGGGTCAACCTCCTGCACCGCTCGACGCAGCTCGGGGACCAGGGAGGCGTGATCGCGATCGGTTCGGACCACATACGTCTCCCACAACGGCATGTACCAGTAAGGTACTTCGGTGCCTTCGCTGGCCGCGCGTCCGGGTCGTCGGCTGGTCAGCCCCAACGGCGGATAGAGGTGCGGGAGATAGATCGACCTCGAGCTACCCTCGCGCAGCGTCGTGCCCGGCACGTCCCCGACCACCCCTATGACCCTCAGATCTGCCCACGACGGGTAACCGGCGAAGGCGACCCGCCGCCCGATCGGATACATGTTGCCGAAGAGATCGCGGGCAAGCGATCGACTCAGAATGACGCCGGGTGCATCTGTGGATGTATCCTCACTGCGAAACGCGCGGCCGGCGACGAACGGGATGCCCATGGCCTCGAAATAGCCCGGCGTGGCATAGCCGGGCAGTGCGAGCGGCGACGCCTCGACGCGGGCGGCTCGTTCTTCCGCGCGAGCGATTCGCTGGAGATCGTCCCAACCTCGCAACGTGAGCGGGAAAACGGAGTTCGTTGCCGCCTCGACCGCGTCGACGCCGGGCACCGCGCGGAGCCGGCCCAGCACGCGGTCGTGCAGCCCCGCAACATCGTCGTAGTCCGCTCCGGACCCGAGATGCGTGATAGGGAGGAAGAAGGTCAGCACACCGTCCGGTCGGAATCCGAGGTTGACCTGCTTGAGCCGTGAGAATGATCTCACCATCAGACCCGAGCCGACGAGCAGCGTCAAGGCGAGCGCGAGCTGGGCCGCGACGAGGACCTTACGGCCCGTCTGCCCTTCGCGACCCTGCGTCGACGACCGGCTCCTCAACGCCGAGAGCGCTGGTCCGGCCACGCGTTGTCGAGTGCTCGCGAGACATATCCCCGCCATGAGGGCGGCACTGATCACGGCTATCATTGCGACGAGGCCGATGACGGCGCCGTCGACGCCGACCTCTTCCAACCTGGGCAGCTGCCGCGGCGCGAAGCCGAACCGGGATCGGATCGCAGCGGAGGCGAGGGCGAGGCCGATGAGACCGCCGGCGAGCATCAGCACGAGGCTCTCGCATAGAAAACGGAGGGCAACTCGCGGTTCGCTCGCGCCGAGCGCCCGCGTGATGCCGATCTCGACGCGGCGGCCGTGTGCTCGGAGCAGCAGCAGGTTCGCGACGTTCGCCCACGTCACGAGCAAGAGAAACGCACCGCTCGCCAGAACCAGCAGCAGCGTCAGGCGGACGTCGCCAACGATCTCGTCTTTGAACGGTCGAACCTCCGCGCGGAGTCCGATCTCGCCGATGTCGGCCGCCGTGACGTCTGAAAAAGCCGACGGGAGGGCATGAACGAGACGATTCAGGTCCGCCTCGGCCCGCTCGCGTGTATCGCCGGGACCCAACCGGGCGATTGCGCCCATGTACAGGCCTTCACGAATGCTGGCGCTGCGGCTCCACGGAACGCGGTCGACAACCTGGACGAGCCACGCCTCGGTGGCCGGGTCCGGAAACGAGAACCCCGGCCGCGCCACACCGACGACCACGGCCCGCGGCTCGCCATCGATCTCGATCGTGCGCCCGAGGATTTCTGGATCGGCTCCGTAGCGGCGGACCCAGAGGCCGTGGCCGAGCAGTATGCCCATCGTGCCCATATTGGCCGAGTGATCCAAGCGGTCGTCTGACGCGCGTGGCACGCGCCCGAGTTGCGGGACCACCTGAAGCACCGAGAACAGTTCGGGCGTGACCACCGCCGTACGAATTCGCTCGGCCTCGGCGCCATCCGTGAACGTGAACGACATCGGGTCGTAGCCGGCCACTGCCTCGAAGACACGGTTGCCGTCCCTGTAGTGCAGGAACAGCCCGGGAGAAACGCGGTCGCGCGTGAGCTCGGTGCCCGGCGCGACGTGCCGGATCGAGACGAGCCGGTCGGGATCGGGATACGGCAGCGGGCGGATCAGGACCCCGTCAACGAGCGCGAAGACGGACGCGGCGATTCCGATGCCGATCGCCACGGTGGCCACGGCCGGGATTGAGAGCCCCCTCTCGCCGATGAGGCGGCGCACGGCCAACCTGAACTCCATCACAGCGCTCGACATCGGTTCGGCTCCTGGTCTCGACGGCTGTGCAAACGGCATCTCGCACGGCACGACGCCGTGGGAAGGAATATGCCGGCGCAGCTGGAAGCCGCCAAGTGCCTGTATGCGATACGGTTGCGTGCTCGGCGCCGGCCGTGCGGCCGGGCGTCGGTCTCCGATTGTGGGACGGTGCGCATCCCGAATCCGGACAGGCGGGTCCTTCTAGCGGCGGACAGTGCGAGGTGCGTGGGTGGCGCGACGTGACGTATCAGGTGCCGGTCGTGGTACGGCCCGAGGGGCGGATCGGGGAGCGATCCGGTTCGATCTCCGTTGCGAACGTCGCATCGAACCACCGCATCATCTCCTCCGCGGCGGCCCTCGAATAGACGATCGGCGTGCCGCCGAGCTCACGGATCCACTCTGCATCGTGCTCGTCGAACACGCGCACGAGGATCGGCACGCCGCGCGCGAACTCGAGCAGCCGGCGGTTGTCCTGTGGGCGGCGGATCGTCGAGCTGATGATGCGGGCACGGTCGGCGTGCGCCTGGCGCAGCACCTCGACGTCCGAGGCGTCGCCGCGGATGCACGGGATGTCGGCTTCACGGAGCCGCTCGATGATGACGGGATCATCGTCCACGACCACGACGAGGTTGCCAGCGCCGACCAACGTCTCGAGGAGCGGCAAGCCCGTCGTTCCGCTGCCGAGCAGCAGCACGTGCCCGGACTCCGGGATCGCCGCGCTGACATCTGCGCGGACCGGGTGCAGGCGCATGAGCCGCCAGACGACGCGGTCGCTGGTGATGAACGGCGTGGCCATCATCGTTCCGAGCGTGACGAGCGCGATGACGCGGAACACGTCGGCGCCGATCTGTCCTGCGAGCATGCCGTACAGTCCGACGACCAGCGAGAACTCGCTGGTCTGAGCGAGCAGCAGCCCCGCCTCGATCGCGGGGCGGCCGGAGAAGCCGTAGCGCTCGGCGATCGCCGCGACGAGCGGCGGCGTGATCGCGACGACGAGTGCGCCGAGCACGAGCGCGTGCACGATCTGGATACCGGTGGGAACGCCGATCAGGGCACCGAGCGCGATGTAGAAGAGCGCGGAGAAGAAGTCGGAGATCGACGCGAGCTGCGAACGTACCGCGGCGTTGACCGGGAACCGCGACAGCGCGACGCCGGCGAGAAATGCGCCGGTCACGAGGGGGAGGCCGAGCGCGTCGGTGATGCCGAGGAAAAGGAAGAGCAACGCCAGCGCACCGAGCAACAGGATCTCGGGCTCGACCGTACGCAGCAGGAACGGCGCGACCCAACGATAGCACGCGACGGCGAGTCCTACGAGCGCGACCGTTCCGCCGATTCCGGTCAGCGTCGCAATCATCCCTTCCGGCACACGCGTGACGAACGGAATGATCAGGATCACGAGCATGTCCTGGAGCAGAAGCACGCCGACGACGAGTCGGGCGAACGGCTCGAAGAGCTGGCCGCGGCGCTGGAGCAGCTGGACCACGACGAGCGTCGAGCTCGCCGTCAGCGCGAGCGCGATGTAGACCGCGTCGAGACGGCCGAACCCGAGCACCGCGGCGGCCGCAAAGCCGATCGCCGCGAGCAGAAAGAACTGGTAGGTGCCGACGCGGATCGCCGTGTTGCGTTGGGCGCGCGTACGGCGCGGGTTGAGCTCGTTGCCGGCCACAAAGAGCAGGAACGTGGCGCCGAGCACGAGTGCATCCTCGAGCAACTCGACCGGGACGGCGCCGATCGCGGCGAGCCCGAGTCCGGCGATCAGCAGCGCGGGCACGGCCGGCAACGCGAGCCATCTGACGACGGTGAACGCGATCGCAGCGGCGATGAGCAGGACCGCGAACCCTGCCATCAGCGGATCACGCCCGCAACGCGCAGCTGCGCCGCGACCTGACGGATACCATCGTGCTTCGACACCATCATGTGGTCGACACCGATCTGCTCGAGGTCTTCGATGAGCGCGGGATCGAACGCGTGGATGCTCACGGGGACGCCCAACTCACGGCAGCGGTAGGCGAGCAGGTTGTTCGTGTCCTCGATCTGCAACGTCGATATGAGGAGCTTCGCTTCGTCGATGTTGGCCTCGTCGAGCACGGCGTCATCGCTGGCGTTGCCGAGCACGAACGTGACGTCGATGCCCTCGAGCTTGCCGGGATCCGTGTCGATCACGACCAGGGGTTCGCCGCGGTCGAGCAACGCATGCACGATGCGCCGGCCGAGCGCGTTCAGCCCAACCACGATCACGTGCCCGGCAGGCGGCTGTTCGACCGCCGGCTCGTCACCGTGCGTCGCGCGGAACGGCCTCAACATCCCGCTCGAGGCAAGAAGACCGTACAGAAAATCGCTGTAGGCGATGACGTATGACGAGACGCCGATGGTCAGGACGCCGACGACGCCAACCAGAGAGAGCGCGGCCTCATCCAGCAGTCCCGCTGCGAGTCCGAGTCCGGCGAGCACGAACGAGAATTCGCTGATCTGCGCAAGCGTGATGCTGGCGAGAACCGATGTGCGCTCGCCGTAGCCGAGACGCGGCACGATCGACATCAGCGTGAGCGGCTTGATGACCAGGACGATCACCGTCAACACGAGCGCGGCGAGCCAATGTTGCGCCGCCGCACCGATCTGCATGCGCGCGCCGAGCGTGACGAAGAATACGGCGATGAACAGACTGACGAGTGGCTGGACGCGGCGGCGCAACTCGCGGGTGTAGGGCAGCTGCGCGAGACTCACGCCGGCGATGAATGCACCGATCTCTACCGAGAGCCCCAGCACCTCCGCGGCGATAATGAAGAGGAAGCACCAGCACAAGCTCCAGATGAACAGCGCCTCGAACGACCGCGCCAGCCAGGCGAACGGCCGCGCCACATATCTCGCCGCGACGAATGCGCTGGCGCCGAGCGCGGCCATACCACCGACCGTCCGGACCAGCCCGCCCGCCAGCCCACCGCCGGCCCAGATGCGCGGCTCGGCGAAGCCCTCGGCCGTCGGTTCGCCGGTCGCCCCGAGCGCGGCCAGCACCGTCAAGACGATGAGGACGAGCACATCTTGAACCAAAAGCACGCCGACGGCGATGCGACCGTAGAGCGCGTCCAGGTCACCACGCTGATCGAGCAGCTTCACGACGACGATCGTGCTGCTGAACGTGAC
>JBOHRM010000646.1:0-9509 GCA_050732715.1 Longimicrobiales bacterium | reverse complement strand
GCTATCGCCAGCAC
Organism: Longimicrobiales bacterium; assembly: GCA_050732715.1. Lineage (GTDB taxonomy): Bacteria > Gemmatimonadota > Gemmatimonadetes > Longimicrobiales > RSA9 > JBOHRM01. Next base: position 9,495 of record JBOHRM010000646.1, on the reverse strand, counting down.
GTTCGGCTCGTTCGCGGACTTCAAGACGAAGCTGAGCGGCGCGGCCGCCGGCCAGTTCGGCAGCGGCTGGGGGTGGCTCGTGAAGAAAGCGTCCGGCGACCTCGAGATCTACTCGACGCCGAACCAGGATAGCCCGATCATGAAGGGTGATACGCCGCTCCTCGGCGTCGACGTCTGGGAGCACGCCTACTACCTGAAATATCAGAATCGGCGACCCGCCTACCTCGAGGCGTGGTGGGACACCGTGAACTGGCCCGAGGTCGAGCGTCGGTTCAGCGAGTAGCTCAATCCGGTACGGCCGGCGCGAGCGGCCGGAACAGGCTCTCGCCCGTGCCGCCCGTGCCACTCGCGCCGTAGCCGCCGATCAACGTCTGGCCGTCCGGCCCGGTGATCCAATCGATGAACGCCTGTGCGCCCCGCGCGTTTACCGCGCGGCGCACTCCGATCACGGCGTACGGGTTCAGGAGAAGGTCGTCACCTTCGACCGCGACCTCGAGATCGATCGTCGAGCCTTGCGCGAGGAACGTCGGCAGGTCTGACAGGACGTACGCCTCTCGCTCGGACGCGATACGCAGCGCGTCCGCCATACCCACGCCCGAAACGATGTACCAATCGCCACCGGGCGTGACATCGGCATCGTGCCAGATCGTTTGCTCGGCGCGGTGCGTGCCGCTGTCATCGCCGCGCGAGACGAACGGCGCCCCGGCCGCGGCGACCTTCCGGAACGCGGCACGCACGTCCCGCGTCGTGCCGACATCGGCGGGATCGGCCGGAGGGCGCAGCAGCACGAAGTCGCTCTCCATGACCTCGCGTCGGACCGTGCCGTAGCCTTCCTCCATGAAGACCCGCTCGTCGAGCGGCGAGTGCGTCAGCAGCACGTCGACATCGCCGAGCCGCCCGAGCTCGAGCGCCTGGCCCGACCCCGACACGCCGACTTGCAGCGCATGGTCGGGGTGCGCCGCCTCGAAGCCGGCGATGAGTGCCTCGAGCAGTCCCGAGTCCTCCACCGTCGTCGTCGTCGCCAACAGCACGCGCGTCGGCAGGTCCGAACCGCCGCCCGAACAGGCGGCAACCGCCACGGCGAGCAAAGCGACGGCGTTGCGCAAGACTTTCATCGCGGATGCGTTCCGTTCCCGGTTGCCGGTTCCCAGTTGCCGGTTCAAACAAACCACGCGACGGGCGCATGCACAACCACCCCAACGGCTAACCGACCAACCGGCAACCAACAACCGGCAAACCGGCAACCGGCTAACCGGCTAACCGGCTAACCGGCCAAATTTGCCGGTCCGCGGATCGTCACGTCAAACTGCGCAACAACTGGACAAATTGGACGCGCGTCAGTTCGTCGCGGCGATCGCGCGGACCACGTTGTCGATCGTCTCTGCCGTCGTCTCGGTTGGCGCGCCCGTGCCGTTCGCGATGATCGAGAATGCGACCTCGCGGCCGCTGTCCGTCGTGACCATACCGGATAGCGAGGCGACGTCCTCGATCGAGCCGGTCTTGGCGTGGACTCGGTCCCCGAGGTCTGTGAGGCGATCGTTGAGCGAAGGCGCGCCGCTGCCGGGCGTGGGGAGCGCGTTGCGCACCATGGCCTGGTCCGGCGTGCTCTGGATGTAGCGCATGAGCTCGGCGAGCGCGGCCGCCGAGATCGCGTTGTTGGGCGAGAGGCCCGACGCGTCGCGGAGCGTGAACTCGTTCTCGCTCACCCCGACGTCGTTGATGAGGAACTCGCGCTCGACCGCGAGCCCGGCGTCCCAGCTGCCGTCGTCTCGCTCCTGGGCGCCGAGCGTCTTGACCAGCTGCTCGGCGAACCAGTTCTGGCTGCGCATGAGGATCACCTTGACCATGCTGTCGAGCGGCATCGACTGGTGCCGCGCGAGCACGGTCTCGTTCGCCGGCGGCTGCTGCACGACGCGCACTTCGTCGACGCCGACAGCGATGCCCTCGCGCTCGAGCACCTCGCGCAGCACCGTGCCGGCGAAGCCGGCGGCGTCATCGACGGCGAGGTACTCGGTCCGCGCGTCGGCATCGGCGGGAACGTCGCCGGAGATGACCAGCGTATGCGGCCCGCCGCGGTCGAAGTCGAGCGTTTCGGGTTGGCCCGCCGCGACCGTCCGCGTCTCGTTGCGCACGGTCATGAAATCCGTCTCGGGGACCCACGTCACGGTGGCCGGCCCACCGACCTGACCGGGCGCGATCGTCACATCGAGCACGTTGTTGTTGAAGCCGAGCGGCGCCACGGGCGCGCCGTACCACATGACCAGGTCGTCCTGCTCCCAGTCCTCGTGGATGTACACCTCGTCCCACTCGCTCTCGTCTACCACGACGCCGCCCTCGATCGAGCTGATGCCGCGCTGCTCGAGCGAGTCCGCGAACGCCGAGAAGATCGCGACCGTCGAGTCCGCGTACCTGCCCGAGATCGTCGGGTCTCCCGTGCCGCGGATCACCAGGTCGCCGCGCAGCACGCCGCCCTCGATGGGCCCGTCGGCCAGGAGCGTCGTCGTGTAACGGAACGATGGACCGAGCACGTGCGCGGCCGTCGCCGCCACGATCAGCTTCAGCCCGGACGCGGGCGTCATCTGCCGTTCCGCCTGCCGCGTGTACAGCATCTCGCCGGTCGAGACGTCCATCACCGCGATCCCCCACTGCGCGTTGCGCGCGGGGTCGCCGGCGAGAACCTCATCGATGCGTGCGGAGAGAGCGCCCGCGCTGCCGTTTCCGTTCCCTTTTGCCTGCCGCGCCTGTGCTGCGTCGGCGCAGGCGAGAACGCTCGCCAGCGCGAGCACCGCCGCCGCGCGATCCGTATACCACTTGCCGAGTATCGTCATGCCGAAAGCTGCGGCCGGATCGGAATCCTTTTCAACCGGTCAATGGGTGTACGCTCTGGGTCCTATGGAATCGCCGCCCGGATCGGCCGCTTCGACTTTGGACCTCGCCAATCGATGACGATCCGCCGTCGCTCGGCCGCGCGATATGTCATTTATTCGTGCAACCGCGCGTTTATGCATCGGGTAGCCGGCTACGGGGGCCGGACGCCGCTCCAGACATATTCAGGAGGACCGATGCAGGATCGACTTCGCGCGATGATGGGCTTTGGGGCCGTCGCGCTGCTGACCGGCGCAATCGCCGCGGCGTGCTCGAGCGATACGACCGAGCCGCCGCCCGGTAACAACGAGGAGAACGAGATCCTCATGTTGACGAATACGTTCAGCCCCGACGACATCACGATCGATGTCGGGGAGACGGTCACCTGGCGAAACAACGAGGCCATCCCTCACACGATCACGTCGGAAGACGACGAGTGGCCGAATCAGAACGTTCCGGCCGAGGAGGGCTGGGATTTCACGCATGAGTTCGAGGAAGCCGGCACCTATGACTACGAGTGCCAGGTCCACAACGGCATGGTCGGCACGATCGAGGTCGTCGAGTAGGGCCGCCATTGCGCGCTCGGTGATCGGGGGTAGCTTAGCCGCCCCGTGAGCCGAGCCTCGAACGATCGACTATCGCGCGCGCTTCGCAGGGAGCGCACGGACTGCACGCCCGTCTGGTTCATGCGCCAGGCGGGCCGTTCGTTGCCACGTTACCGCGAGGCGCGCGCGGATCGCGGGATGTTCGACCTGCTGCGCAACCCCGCCGCCGCCGCCGAGATCACCGTGATGCCGCTGGACTATTTCCCCGTCGACGCGGCCGTCCTTTACAACGACCTCGTCACCCCGTTTCTCGCCGCCGGCATCCACGTCGAGATCGAGCCCGGCGTCGGCCCGGTCGTCGCGAACCCGATCCGCGCCGCGGAAGACGTCGCTCGGCTCGAACCGTTCGACCCCCGCGACGCGCTCGACTTCACGCTCGACCAGATCCGCATCGTGCGCGAGCGCATCGACGTCCCCGTGATCGGCTTCGTCGGCGCGCCGTTCACCCTCTGCTCGTACCTGGTCGACGGCCCGCGCTCCCGCGACCTCGCGCAGATCAAGGCATTCATGTGGCGCGAGCCCGAAGCATGGCACCGCCTCGCCGACTACTGGGTCCACCACCTTGCCGAGTACGCCATTGCGCAGCACGAGGCCGGCGCCGCCGCCATCCAGGTCTTCGACTCCTGGGCCGGCAGCCTCGGCACCGAGGAGTACGCCGAGCTCGTGCTCCCGCACAGCCGCCGCATCTTCGAGCGGCTCGCCGGCGCCGGCGTGGCCAGCATCCATTTCGCTACCGGCAATCCCGCCATGCTGCCGCTCATCGCGCAAGCGGGCGGCGACGGCATCAGCGTGGACTGGCGGCTCCCGATCGATCAGGCGTGGGCCGCGATCGGCGAGGATCGTGCGATCCAGGGCAATCTCGACCCGATCGCGCTGTTGGCGGGCGAGGCGGCGGCGCTACGGAAGACGCGGGAGATCCTCGACCGCGTCGGCCGCCGGCCTGGGCACATCTTCAACGTCGGCCACGGGCTACGGCCGGATACCGACCCCGCCGTCGCCCGCGCCGTCGTCGAATTCGTGCACGATTACACCCGCGTCTACACCTGACGGCTGCGGCCTGCGGCCGGGCGCCGTCGCCACGAGTGCGCGCGATGATATCGCCGGCCGCCGCCCTGCGCCGAGCTCGCTGACGTCCGCCAGTGAACCACCCCTCGGTCGCCGGCTTGCATCGGCCGACCGGCTTGTTTCATGCAAAGAACTCCAGGCGTCGACTCGAACGACGCCGCGCTGGGAGTGACACGTGGCCCGGACACCTTCGCTCGCCGTTCTCGCGGCCGCCGGTGTGGCCCTCTGGGTGCTCGGTCGGCGTGACAGGTTGACCGGTCATCTCCGCCGCCGGTCCCGCCAGACGGCTGCGTCGCTCGCCGACGCCCGTGACCGTGAGGAGCAGCTCCGCTTCCTCTACGAAGACAATCCGTCCATGTATTTCACCGTCGCCCAGGACGGGACGGTACTCTCCGCCAACCGTTTCGGCGCGAACTACCTCGGCTACACACCGGCGGAGCTCAAAGGGCGGTCAGTGCTGGACGTGGTTCACGAGGATGACCATGAGGAGGTGCGCCGGCACCTCGAGGAATGCGCGCGCAGCCCTGGCGAGGTCTTCCAGTGGGAGTTCCGCAAGGTGAAGAAGAGCGGCGAGACCTTGTGGGTTCGAGAGATCGCGCGCGCCGTACGTGGGGCCGACGGCGAGCTCGCGGTCCTGATCGTGTGCCACGACGTCACCGAAGCGAAACGGGCCGATGACCAGCGTGTGCGACTGATGCAGAAGGAGCGCGAGGCGCGCGCCGCCGAGATCTCGCGCATCGAGGCCGAACGTCGGCGAGCCGCCGTCGAACGCGTGATGGCGAGTCGGGAGCGACTGATCCGGGGGTTCAGCCACGATGTCAAGAATCCGCTCGGCGCGGCGGACGGCTATCTTCAGGTTCTGGAGGAAGGCGTGCTGGGCGAGCTCGAGCCGCGACAGGCCCAGAGCGTGCGTCAGTGTCGCCGCTCTATCCGGTCCGCTCTCGACTTGATCGAGGTGCTGGTCGATATCGCCCGTGCCGAGGCCGGGCGACTGGAGATCGAAGATCGACCCGTGGACGTTGGAGAGATTTCCTCCAGCGTCGCAGCCGAATACCGAGCGCAAGCGCACGCGGCCAGCCTGGACTTGCAGGTCCGCGTCGCGAGCTCCGTGCCGGTCATCCGCAGCGATCCGGGCCGCGTCCGTCAAATCTTGGGCAACCTCATCTCGAACGCGGTCAAGTACACCGACCAAGGCGCGGTGACCGTCCGCGTAGAGACGCGTGAGGATGGAGATGGGGCGACTCCCGGGCCGGGCCGATGGATCGCCGTCGCCGTGTGCGACACGGGCCCCGGCATTCCGCCAGAAAAGCGGGAACTCCTGTTCCAGGAATACGGGCGCATCGAGCCGGATCGGAAGGGCAGCACAGGGCTAGGCCTGGCGATCAGCCGCCGACTCGCGGAGCTCCTCGGCGGCGCCATTGGCGTGTCCAGCGAGGTGGGCGCGGGCTCGACGTTTACCCTCTGGCTCCCCTGTACATAAACCCCTTAGCGATCCGCCGGCGTGACGCGCGTGAGCCACGGTCCGGGCCCATAGCTGCTTGCAATGAACGCGCTCGGTGAGGCGGCGGGATGCAATGGCCCCGGAGCGTGTAGCCGCGATTTTGACGCCGTGCGCGGAGTGCCGGGACCGCGTTCGCGAGCGTCGCTTCCACCGCTCACCGGCCATTTCCAACTGTTCACCGAGACACCCTTCCACTGGCCACGATCGCGCACATATGTTCGCCGTGAAAAGGCGTAGCGCTCGCCGATGGACCTCTGGCGAAATCTCTCAGAGAGGAGCCAAAGAATGATCAAGAGGATCACTGGCGTGGTCGCGTCCGTAGACCCCCACCAGGAGGGACCCATGCGTGCACTCGTCGTTTCCGCGCTGCTCTGTACCATCGTCACGCCCGCGTTCGCACAGGACGCGTTGGAACCGGTGATCGTCATCGACGGCGCACCATTCAACTCGCCGTCGGTCGACCAGCAGGCGACAACCGTCGCGTCGGTGCGCTTCGTTTACGACATGGCGAAGGATTACATCACACGATCCGCCGAGAAGGTGACGGACGAGCACTATGCGTTCCAGCCGACCGAGGAGGTGCGCACCTTCGCCAGCATACTCGGTCACATCGCAGACGCGAATTACATGTTCTGTTCGACGGCGAAAGGCGAGGAGAACCCTAACGCGCGCGAGCTCGAGAGTTTGACCAGTAGGGCGGAGCTCACGCAAGCGCTCGCCGAGTCTTTCATGTACTGTGATGGCGCGTACGCAATGACCGAGGAGCAAGGTGCCGAGTCCGTGGAGATGTTCGGGCAACCGATGACACGCGCAGGCATCCTCGCGTTCAACGCCGCGCACGACTACGAGCACTATGGCAATCTCGTGACGTACATGCGGATCAATGGCATCGTGCCGCCATCGAGCGAGCGGTGAACGCACAGGCTCGCCGGGTCCAGTATCGTAGCCGCGCCGGCTGAGAAGGGCGGCTACATGACGAAGCCAACTGAGCCGTGCCAGGCCATCACCTGACCTATTTCGCGTGAGCCTGACCGCCGGCATGATCATGGCCGTGGTCGGGCACGGCGGTTTCGTAATGGCGCCGGAGCAGGTCCTCCCCGAAGTCGTTCTCCAGATCGCGCCAGACGCTGTGGATGTGGTTGGCGTCGTTCTGCGTGTTGTCGTACTCGATCAGGACGGTGGGGCCGTGGATGCGGTAGTAGTGAGGGCCGCCGGCTTCCAGAGCTCCCGCCCAGGCGAAATGAAGACGGTCGACGCCCGTTTCCTCGATCCGGGCATAACGTGGCGCCGCGATCGCCGGATCCATGTTGTCGAGGTATTCGGACACGAGGCTCATCAGGAGCGTCCGCTGAGCCTGCGTCATCTCGCCGGCGGGCAGCCCTTCCAACCGTTCGACGCGGGCGCGCCGATCGTTGCCGGTAATGATGTCCTGAGGAGCCGTTTCCGAGATGATGGCGCGAGCGCGTTGGCGCGGATCCAGCGAAAGCACGAGAGCCCGAGCTTTGTCCTCTTCATTCGCGAGCAGACGCCAGCCCGCGAACGGCCCTGACGTGACCAGCGCCGGATTCGCGCCGATGAACGCTGGCGTCGACACCGTGATCCCGTCGGCCGACGTGAAGTTCAGCGACACGTGATGTCCCTCGAAGCGCCATCCCCAGGGCTGGTCAGCGGACGGCGTTCCGAAGATCCAGAAGTGATAGTTCTCTGGATCTCGCCGGTCCGGACGATTCTCGAGAACCGCCAGGATTCCTTCGAGATGCATCACGCCCGTCGCTTTCAGGTAGCCCTGACTGCTGGTCGCGCTCTGAAGAAGATGAAGGGCCGCGCGGCGCTGCTCGAGCGTCATGTCCTCGAGCGGAAGGCCGGTCCGCGCGACGGGCGTGAAGAACCAATCGAAGCGCGCTGAATCGTCGAACAGCCGAGCCGCACGAGTCCGCTGGTCATTGTCGAGCGTGGCAAGGAACGCTTCGCCGGCGGCGACGATGTCCGCCGTCGCCCGTGCGCTTCGACTCGATTCCAGGAAAACGGCGCCGAGCCCGATCCCGGTTGCCGCTATGACCGCGTACACAATGGGACGCCGCACGAGAACCTCCTGGTAGAATTTTACCAACCCGTACAACCCCGCCTCAAGCGCGCACGGTTCCGACGCTACGGCATCGAATCGCGAGCCGCTGCATGCCGGGTGTCAGGTCGCCTCCCGGAAGAGCGGCAGGCAGGCCGCGGCAACGCGCTTCTATACTTGGCCATGTCGATCTCCCCATTTCGATGTCCCAACCCTCACGCCCACTCTACCTCGCGGTCGCTTTGGTGGCGTGCGTTTCCGGAAGTGTCACGGTGCGTCCGCCTCGGCCGCGTGTGTCGAAGACCCGGAGGGCGACGGGGCCATCGACCTCGACCGGGCCTTCGTAGCGCGGCGAGTGGAGCGTGGGAGTGCGGCCGTTCGTCGTGTAGTGGATGGCCATGCCCGGGTAGGAGACGTTTGCGTGCAGGACGCCGCCGTCGATCACGCCGCCGGCCACGGGAATGCGGTACCCGATGCCGTCGTGCAGGTAGTCGAGGCGGGGGAGCTCGCGCTGGCCGAGACGGTTGGCGAACTCGTTCCATGCGGCGAGCAGCGCTTCCTCACGCTGAGGGCGGTCGTCGATGAGCGCCCAAGCGGGCTCCGGGGACCAGGCGCGTTCGGCCAGGGCCAAGAGACGGGGGAAGGCCATGTACTCCATGCGCGAAGGCTCTACGAGCGTCTCGCCCCAGAGCTGACCCTGGATGCCGAGGATGTTGCGGCGTCCCTCGCCGGTGAGACGCACGGCGTCGGTGTATGCGGTCTCGTCGATCGGGTTGCCCATGATGTCCAGCCGCGCGGTTCGGAAGAGGTCGAAGGGGACGAACTCCCATGCCGTGCGGGTGCTGATCAAGCCAGCCCAGTAGAAGCCTGGCTCCTCCGGGTCCTTGTCGTACGCGAGGTCGAAGTACAGACTGCTCGCGTTGGACATCACGATCTCATAGCCGGTGTTTGCCAGGCGGTAGCCGAGGTCCTCGGCGCCCCGACCCCAGATGGCCCTCCACGCGAAGGGCAGGAATCGACGCTCGACGTGTACCGGATTCGGCTCCTTCTCCCCCTCTCCGTAGAATCGTTCGGTCAGGGCGATCTCTTCCCAGCCGGCGAGCCTGATGTCGCGCTGGTCGAGGATGTCCGCCATCCGCTCGAGAAAGTGGTCGAAGAGCTGCGGCGGCGCATTGATATCCGGGGAGGCGGCGATCAGGGCCTCGCAAGCGGGCGAATGCCGCCAGACGCCGGCCGGCACCTCATCGCCCCCGACGTGAATCACATCGAGCGGAGTGCCGGCCTCGGCGTGCATCGCGATCAGGTCGTCGACCACCCGCTCGAGGAAGCGGTAGGTCGATTCCTGACAGACATTGATCACGTTGTCATCCCAGCGCTGCACGGAACGGTAGGTCGAC
>JBOHRM010000645.1:0-1479 GCA_050732715.1 Longimicrobiales bacterium | reverse complement strand
ATGGATCTGTCCACCCGTTCACCCCCACCGGCGGAATCGTAGGCCGCGATGCCCGCGGCAAACTTGAGCGTCTCGAGCTCCTCCTCATCGAGACCTCGCGCGTTCTGATATGAACTGTGATCGGGCGGCTCGATCCGGACACGGCAAGCCCGCCCGCCCGCTTCGGCCTGGCGCTCTGCCAGCTACACACAGCCGGATAGGCTACCAGGTGCCGCGACGCTGCTGCCATCGCGTTCGCTGAAACGGGCACCTGTGCACGGGCCGCGTGCCGGACATACATACCTGCATCGAGAGCAGACACGTTAAGGACGTCCGAGAGCCGTTCGACGCAACGGCGCCGAATCGGGCCTCGCCCCCGCCGCAAAACCATTGCGTCACTCATGCCCGCGTGCGCATGCGGCGAAATACTGGGATTGTCACGACGGCGCCGCCGTGAGATGGACGGCAAGACGATGGGCAGCGGTGAGGGGAATGGAGCGCGCCGCGTGCTGCGGAGGGGGTCGAATGTTGACATGCTTGAGCCAAGCAAATCGTGCCGAGTCCTTGCGCGCGCTCTGCCGTCGCGGCCTTCATCTTAATGACAGCCGAGCGGCTCACTTTACGTATCGGTCGCCGAATTCAAGCCCAGCCGGGTGCCAGTGCCGACGTGGAATACGTCCAGAGGTAGAAGTCGAGCCCGGTAACCGGAGGTGACGCCAGACCACGACGGCGATGCAACGTGTGACATCCAGCTTAATCTTCCCGTAGTGCAGCCATGGGCTGCACCCGCGCCGCTCGCCGTGCCGGCATACCGCTCGCGGCGAGCACGACCGCGAATACGATTCCGGCACCGATCCCCAGCACGGCCGGGTCGAATGTCGTTCGACCGAGGTACTCGTACCAGCGGGCGGGGAACGGGCGTGCGACGATGAAAGCCAGGATGCTACGAGCGTGAAGGTCCACGATCGTTTGAGACCACGAACCGCGTGGCGGATGTCATGGCCCACGCCAGCGAGCAACCGGCCTCCTCGGTATCGCCTCTCGCGACGTCGTTCACTCCAGCCCGACCTCACAACGTCCAGATACGCGGCGAGCACGAATCGCAATGCGTTCGGCGCGCCGTGGCCCCCAACTCGCGCGCGCCGCTCGCGCCGGAACGCGTCCAGCATCTCCGCGCCGTACCGCGTCCGCTGCCGCGCGGGGAACGTTCGCAGAAGAAGCGCATAGATCCGCTCGATCACGATTCCGTTACTCCCGGAAGGATGTCCTGCGCCAACGCCATTTCGAGAAGCGCCCGCAGTCGCTCCGACTCCGCCCGCGCTACCTCGCGTCCGAACGCCGTGCGCCGGTAGTAGCGGCGCCGCGGCCCGCCACTGCCCGCGCCTTCGGGTGCGTCACGCTCTTCGATCAAACCGTCGTCGATCATCCGAGCAATGCACGCATACAGCGTCCCCGGCAGGATGCTCTCACGGCCGCCGGTCTTCTCCGAGAGCGATTGCA
>JBOHRM010000644.1:0-10667 GCA_050732715.1 Longimicrobiales bacterium | reverse complement strand
GGCGATGATCGGACGGCCGTGCTCCATCGCGTCGAGCAGCGCCGAGCCGAGCCCCTCCACGAGCGACGGGTAGACGATGATATCGGCGGCGGCGATCCAGTCGGCCACGGCGTCCACAAAACCGGTGAAGGTCACGCGAAGTCCGGCCGCCTGCGCCTCGAGCGCCGCGCGATCCCTCCCCTCACCCAGGAAAATGACGCGCGCGTTCGGTAGATCGAGACGACGCAGCGCTTCGAGCAGCACGTGTTGGCCCTTGTGCCCACGCACGAGCGCGCCCACCTGCACGAGCAGGTAGTCTCCCGCGAAGCGCCGGCGAATCGCGCCGACCGCGACGGCATCGGCACGCAGATGACCCGCCATGGAGGGGATGCGCACCAGTGGCGTCGCGGGACTGTACTCGCGGATCTCGCGCTCGATCACGGACGAGATCGCGATCACGCGTGTTGCATGACGATAGACGGCGCGCGTCGCCAGGCCGGCGCTCGGCCGCCGGGTCCAGCGCCGCGTCAGCACGTACGGCGTGCCCGTGATCCGATACGCGACATGCGCATAGTGCGCGGCTCTCGCCTCGTGCGCGTGCGTCAAGACACAGCCACGCGCCGCCCAAGGCTGTAGCAGAACCGGCTGGCGCAGCCCGATGCGCTCGACGCGCCGCACACCTCGCAATCGCTCGAGAAGTGGCGAATCACGCCGCACCACGACCCGCTGCTCGAGGCCGAGCTCGGCAAGGCCGCGCACGAGCAGCTCCGTCTGACGCTCGCCGCCCCGGTAGCCACGGGCGAAGTTGACGTGACAGACCTTCATGCTCTTCACGGCGCCGCGGCCGCACCTTGTGGCATACGCACCCGCACGCGCACGCCGCCGAGGCTGCCGTCCATCATCGACTCATCCGGATTACGTGCATCACCCACGAACACCGAAGCCACGCCGCGTGATCGGGTCCATACAGCCCTTCGGATTAGTGGGATCTAGTGGTCCGATACCGAGCTTCTGACGGCCTGCGCGGCATCATCATACCTCGACGATGGACCATTGGTGCATAAAGCCCGCGATGCTACGACCAGTCCGGCTTGGCCGGCAAGGCAGGCCGCATTTTCGAGTCCGCCGCTTGCCACCGTATGGCAGTATGACTGGCGAGCTTGACCCGTCCTCGGCCGGCGCCTATTGTCCGTCGTATAAAATATGCAGATCGGCCGCGGGCCCGAGGATCGGGCGAGATCCGCCCGGCCAACGCACGACGCCCGAAGGTCCAGACTCCGAGGGAGGCTCTCATGATGTGCCGTGATCGCGCCGTCCGTTCCGCGATTTTCACGCAGGCGTTGTTCATGAGTGTGCTCGCGGCCGGCGCAACAGCGGCGCGGGCGCAACAGGGCGAGACCGTGGACACCTCGTGGGCCGAAGACCCGCCGAACCTGACGTCGCTGGTGACCTTCGCGCGTGGCGAAAGCGACCTTCGGCTGGCGGTGACACGGTTCCAGGAAGATCGGGCGGGGATCGGCCGGCGTTACGAGGTGCCGTACTCGCCGGTTCGTGACGAGCGTTATCGCGAGTTCTATCGTGGCTGGCAGCAGCGGCTGGCTGAGGTGGACTTCGAAGCGCTGAACCACGAGGGACAAGTCGACTACGTCCTGCTCAGCAAGCGGATCGCGTTCGAGCTCGAGATGCTGGATCTCGATGACGGGCGCTGGGCGGAGATCGCGGCGCTGGTCCCGTTCGCCGAGACGTTGCGCGCGTTGCAGGAGGCTCGACACGACCGGCAGCGAGTGGACCCTCGGGAGGTGGCGGGCACGTTGGATGACGTCGCGGCGGTGATCGAGCGTCTGACGTCGGACCTGCCCGACGGGGCGGCGGCCGACGATGGATCGCCGGAGAGTTCGCCACCGGTCAGCCCGACGGTCGGGAATCGTGCGGCGTCGTACGTCGCCGACCTGCGAGACGTCCTCGCGGACTGGAACCGGTTCTACGACGGCTATGATCCGCTGTTCAGCTGGTGGGTCCGTGGCCCGTACGAGCGTGTGGATGAAGCGCTGGGCGCGTATCACGACGCTCTGATCCGGCATCTCGTCGGTATCCGGCCGGGTGATCCGGGTCCGATCATTGGCGACCCGGTGTTGGCCGAGGGGCTCGAGGCGCACCTCGCCGTCGAGATGATTCCGTACAGCGCGGAGGAGCTGATCGCCATCGGCTGGCGCGAGTTCGAGTGGATCGAGGCGCGGTTCCGCGAGGTTTCGAATGAGATGGGCTTCGGCGATGACTGGCACGCCGCGCTCGAGCACGTCAAGACGCTTGCGCCGCCGCCGGGCGAGAAGCCTTGGGTCATCTTCGACATCGCCGAATACTCGGAGGACTTCGTCGGGCGGATGGATGCGGTCACGATCCCGCCGCTCGCGGCGGAGATCTGGCGTCTCGCGATGCAGACGCCTGAGCGCCAGCTCATCAACCCGTTCTTCACGGGTGGCGAGGTCACGCGCGTGTCGTACCCCACGGACGGCATGTCACACGACGACAAGCTCATGAGCATGCGCGGCAACACACCGTCGTTCAACTTCGCGACGGTGCATCACGAGCTGATCCCGGGTCATCATCTACAGGGCTTCATGTCGAACCGCTTCAACGCGCATCGCAGTCGGCTCGCGGGCACGCCGTTCTGGGGCGAGGGCTGGGCGCTGTACTGGGAGCTGCTGCTCTGGGACGAGAACTTCCCGCGCAGCAATGAAGATAAGATCGGGATGCTGTTCTGGCGGCTGCACCGGGCCGCGCGCATCATCTTCTCGCTCAACTTCCAGCTCGGCGAATGGACGCCGCAGCAGGCTGTCGATTTCCTGGTGGAACGCGTGGCGCACGAGCGGGCGAACGCCGAGGCCGAGGTGCGCCGTTCCGCGCAGGTGGATCCGCTCTATCAGATCGCCTATCTGATCGGCGGTCTCCAGTTCAGGTCGCTCTATCGAGAGCTCGTCGAGTCGGGCCAGATGACTGCGCGCGAGTATCACGATGCCGTGCTCCAAGGCGGGCGGATGCCGGTCGAGATGGTCCGTGCGCGTTTGACGGACCAGCCGCTCACGCGCAATTTCAGCATGCAATGGCGATTCGAAGGCGATCCACTCGCAGAGGCGGACCGGTAGCGGTCCGACCACGACGGTCGGCGCGCACGTCGGCGTGCGCGCTGACCGTCATCCTCGCTGGGTCCACGGCGGCCTGGGGGTGCGCGACCGGCGCGGCGCCCGGGCCTTCCGCGGCGGTCACCCCAGCCTCGCTCGAAACGACCGGCATCGCGCGGCGCGTCGAGGTGCGGCGCACGACCTACGGCGTGCCACACATCCTCGCACAAGACCTGCGCGCCGCGGCGTTCGCCCTGGCCTACGTCCAGGCGGAGGACTACGGGGAACGTGTGATCCGCGGCGTCATCGGCGCGCGTGGCGAGGCCGCGCTGATCGACGGTTACGGCCGCGTCGACGGCGACTTCCAGAACCGGCGGCGGCGGGCGCGCGCGGCCGAGACCTTCGACCGGCTCGCGCAAGATACGCGCGACGTCTACGAAGGCTTCGCCGAAGGCCTGAACCACTTCATTCGCGTCTACCATGACGAGCTGCCCGACTGGGTTCGGCCAGACATCACCGGACAGGACGTCCTTGCCCGTGATATCCAGTGGCCGAGCGATGCGGTGATGGAGCCGTTCCGGCGAAGGTTGATCGAGCGCGAATCCGGCGGATCCGCCACCCGCCTCGGTCGCGGCGTACTGATGCACGACGATGAGGACGACGTCGCCCCCGGGCGCCTCGTCGTCGTCGACGAGATCGACCCGAACGTCGGCTCGAACGCGTGGGCGCTCGCGCCGAGCCGGACTACGAGCGGCCACGCGATCCTGCTGCGCAACCCGCACCTCGCCTGGAACGCGGGCTACTACGAGGCGCACGTGCGCGTGCCCGGTGCGCTCGACTTCTACGGCGATTTCCGGATCGGCGGGCCGTTCACCGTCATCGGCGGGTTCAACCCGTACCTCGGCTTCGCAACAACGAACAACGCGACACGCAGCCACGAGTTCTACGCGTTCCACGTCGACCCGGACACGCCGGATCATTTCCTGCTCGATGGCGCATCGATCCCGCTCGAACGCGAGCTCGTCACCGTCCAGTTCCGCAACGGCCCGGGCACCGGCACGGAAACGCGGGAGTTCTGGACCAGCCCGTTCGGGCCGGTGCTGCACCGCGACGACGGCATGGTCTACGTCTATCGTCCGGCGGGCACGGGCGAGTATCGCGCCGGTGAGCAGTGGCTCGCGATGATGAAGGCCCGCAATCTCGACGAGTGGAAAGGCGCGATGCGCATGCAGGCACGCGCCACCTCGAACTTCACCTACGCCGATCGCGACGGAAACATCTTCTATACGTCAGTATCGATGGCACCCGTACTGCCGCACCCGCCTGGAGGCGACACCCTGGCCATCACCGCGGAGCGCACCGATCAGGTGTGGTCTCGACTCGTGCCTTTCGACTCGCTGCCACACGTGCTCAACCCGCCCGGCGGATACATCCACAACGAGAACGATTCGCCGCATTTCACGAACCTCAACCGCGTTCTCGATCACGAAACCTTCTCGTTCTGGGTCCAGGAGCCGCGGCTGCGCCTGCGCAGCCAGCACGCCATCGAGCTGCTGCACAACGACCGAACGTTCAGCCTCGAGGACGTCGTCGACGCCAAGCACAGCATGCGCATGCTGCTCGCCGACCGCGTGAAGGCCGACCTCATCGCGGCCGTGCGTCGGTCCGAACCGGATGCCGAGGTCCGCCGCGCCATCGATCGGCTCGACGCATGGGACAACACCGTGGCGGCCGATAGCCGCGGCGGCGTGCTCTTCCAAACGTGGTGGGACCGATACCGCGAGCTGCTGGACGACAGCGCGCTCTTCGCAACCGAATGGGACGCCCAGGAGCCGGCCACCACGCCTCAAGGCCTCGCCAACCCCACGCGCGCAGTCGAAGCATTCGAATGGGCCGTGCCCGAAACGGCACGCCGCTTCGGCAGCTGGGACGTCGCCTGGGGCGACGTGCACCGGGTCCGATACGGCGACGTCGACGCACCCGTGGGTGGTTGCGGCGGCGAGCTCGGCTGCTTCCGCGTGCTCCGGTTCCGAACCGATACCGATGGTAGACGCGTGGTCAACGGCGGCGACGGCTGGGTCATCGCCGTCGAGTTCTCCGACCCGCCCCGCGCCTACTCGGTCCTCGGCTACGGCCAGAGCCCCGACCCCGACTCGCCGTGGCATGACAACCAAGCCGCACTGTTCGCCGCCAGCGAGATGAAGCCCGTGCGCTGGACCGAAGCCGACATCGCACGCGCCACCGTCCAACGCTACCATCCTGGCACCGAACGCGATCGCACCGCCGAGACCCTTCCACACTGAGCTTGTATCCAGACGGGCCGGCCCTTGTCTACATCTGCGGCCCCTCGCACGTTGTACATGTGATCGCGCAGTACGCATCCACCAGCGTCAATTTGCATGCAAAGTTTTCGTAGGTTCGCCTGCGGAGTGGTAACGATCGGGCAAACGTCGCTCGGCCGGGCGGCTGATGCGCGCTACACGATCGATCGCGCCTCGTCCGAACCCTTTCAAGTGAGGTTGTCAGCATGAAAGCATTCGGAATCGCCAGGGTCGATCGCCGGCTTCGGCTGGCGCTCGGGCTGACCGCGCTCGTTGCGGGCTCGGCGGCAGCGCAGGAAACGGGGATCTCCGGTCGTGTGACCGACGCGAGCAGTGGAGAGCCGGTGCCGGCGGTGCAGGTGACGATTGTCGGGACGAATCTGACCACGATAACGAACAACGAAGGCGCGTACACGATTCAGGGTGTGTCAGCGGGCCCGGTGACGGTGCGGGTTGCGCGGATCGGCTACGGCGAGGCTGCGCAGGAGGTGGCGGTGACGGCGGGCGAGGTTGCGAGTGTCGATTTCGCGCTCGATCCAACGCCGGTCACGCTCGACCCCGTGGTCACGACGGCGACGGGTGTTCAGCGACGGATCGAGGTCGGCAGCTCGATCGCACGCGTGGACGCGTCGGAGCTGGTCGAGACGCGTGCCATCTCGAGCATGGCGGATCTGCTGACGGCGCGAGCGCCGGGTGTGTTGGCGTTTCCGGGCACCCAGACGGGCGCGGGCGTCCGCATCCGGGTGCGGGGCGTGAGCTCGATCTCGTTGAGCAACAATCCGATCTTCATCGTCGACGGGATTCGGGTCAACGGCGAGACCGGCTCGGCGTCGATCGGCGTCGGCGGCACGACACCGGCGCGTGTCAACGATCTGAACCCTGCGGAGATCCAGTCGATCGAGGTCGTGCGCGGCCCATCGGCTTCGACGCTGTACGGCACGGACGCGGCGAACGGCGTGATCGTCATCACGACGAAGCGCGGCGTGGCGGGCCGGCCGCAGTGGAGCTATTCGATGGAGCAGACGGCGATCACGGATCGCAACGACTACCCGACCGCGTATCACGGCTGGACGGAGGGCTCGGCGCCGAGCAATCTGACGCAATGCTTCCTCGCGCAGGCGGCGGCCGGCGCGTGCGCGCAAGACAGCGTGACCGCGTACAACCTGCACGATGATCCGGAGTCCACGCCCTACGGCGTGGGTTACCGCCAGCAGCACACGCTACGCGTCTCCGGCGGGTCCGACGTGATCCGTTACTCGCTGCAGGGCGGCTGGGAGGATGAGGACGGCCGGCTGAAGATCCCCGAGTTCGATCAGCGTTGGCTCGCCGCGCGCGATCAGTCCCTGCTGCCGGGGCAGCGCAAGCCGAACCACATGGACAGGATCTCGGCGCGCGCCAATGTCGACGTGACGCTGCCGGGCAATGCCGACATCGCGTTGAGCACCGGGTACACGCAGGAGGGTCTGAGGCTCCCGATGAGCGATGACTCGGGCTTCAACGGCGTCGCACCGGGCACATACGGCGGCCCCGGCTTCAAGTACAACATCAACTCCGCCGGCGACACCCTTTACGGCTGGCGTTCGTTCACGCCGCGCGACATCTACCAGCGCGTCACAGCACAGGAGATCAATCGCGTCATCAGCTCGGTGAGCGCGAACTGGCGCCCACGCGAGTCGGTGGCGCTGCGTGGCACGTTCGGCGTGGACTATATCAACCGGCAGGAAACGCAGATCTGCCGGTTCGAGAACTGCCCGGATCAAGGAGAGAACCGCCTCGGCTTCAAGCGCGACAACCGGACCAACATGTTCCAGTACACCGGCGATCTCGCGGCGACGGTGATCCGCGCTTTCGGTGACGGGATCGAGTCGAGGACGACGGCCGGCGCGCAGTTCTTTCGCAGCGTGTTCAATCGCAACGGCGCCTTCGGCAGCATCCTCCCACCGGGCGCGACCACGGTCACGGCGGGGGCGGTGCAGTCGGCCGAAGAGACCAGCAGTGAGAGCCGCACGCTCGGTGGCTTCCTCGAGCAACACCTGGCGATCGATGACCGTCTGTTCCTCACGGGCGCCGTCCGCTCGGATCGCAACAGCGCGTTCGGCGCGGATTTCAAGACCGTCTTCTATCCCAAGCTGTCTGCGTCGTGGGTCGTCTCCCAGGAAGGGTTCTTCCCCGCGATCGGCTGGCTGAACGAGCTCCGGCTGCGCGGCGCGTACGGCGCCTCCGGCGTACAGCCGGGCACGACCGCGGCCGCGGAGTTCTTCAGCCCGTCGGATGTGCTGCTCGAAAGCGGTGACGAGCCCGCCGTCATCTACACCGCGCTCGGCAATCGCGAGCTGAAGCCGGAGCGGTCCACCGAGGTCGAGCTCGGCCTCGATGCCACGTTCTGGAACAACCGAGTCTCGGCGGAGGTGACCTACTACAACAAGAACTCGCGTGACGCGCTGATCAGTCGCATCCTGCCGCCGTCGATCGGCACGGGGAACGAGAGCCGCCTCGAGAACCTCGGCGAGGTGCGCAACTGGGGGTGGGAAGCGCTGGTCAACGCGCAGCTCATCGACCACCCGGCGTTCGGCTGGGACGTGCTGGTCAACGGAGCCGCGAACAACAATGAGCTCGTGGACCTCGGCGGCGTGCCGCCGATCATCGGCACCACGCAGGAGCACCGCGAGGGGTTCCCCCTCTTCGGCTTCTGGTCGCGCCGCCTGATCAGCTGGGAGGACAAGAGCGGCGACGGGCGGATCACGTATGATGAGGATCCGGAGCTCAGCGAGATCGTGGTCGGTGATGAGCCCGAGTTCATCGGGTACTCCGCGCCGCGGCTCGAGATCACCGTGACAAACGGGTTCGACCTCTGGCAGCGGCGCCTGCGTCTGGCCGCCATGATCGACTACAAGGGCGGCCACACGGTCTACAACAACAGCGAGCGCATCCGCTGCGCGAACCGCAACAACTGCTCGGGGCTCATCAACCCGGAATCATCCCTGTTCGAGCAGGCGAGAACCGTGGCCGTGCGTGACCACCCGAGCCGAACCGTGGCCGGTTTCTTCGAGGATGGCGACTTCATTCGCTTCCGAGAGCTGTCCCTGACCTTCAGCGCGCCACGGGAATGGGCGAGCCGGTTGTTCCGCGGCGAGAGACTCGTCCTGTCACTCGCGGCGCGTAACCTCGGCATGTTGTGGACGAAATACACGGGAGTGGATCCGGAGGCGTTCGGTACCACGGGAGACCGACCGTCCTCGTTCCAGGCGTTCGGTCCACCGACGTACTACTCGCTCAACCTCTCGATCGGCTTCTAGGAGGAGACTCGAATGAATCCGACCAAGAAACTGGGAGCCCGGAACGGGGAGACCCCGAATCGGTCGCACCTCGGCCCGGCCGCACGTTCGACGCTGTCCACCATCCTGACCGCCAGTCTGATCGCGGCCGCTGCGTGCTCGCCCACGGAGTTCCTCAGCGTCGAGGACGCCGACAACATCACCCCGGACGACGTCCGATCACCCGCCGGAGCCGATGCGGTACGCGCCGGTGCGCTGAGACGACTCAACGCCGCGACCAGCGGCGGGGAGAGCCTCTTCCTCCTCGGCGGACTGTTCACCGATGAGTGGATCAACGGTGACTCCTTCATCAACCGGCAGGAGGTCGATCAGCGCAGCATCCCCACCTCCAACGCCCGCATCGAGACGGCCAATCGCAACCTGCATCGTGCGCGGGTCTCAGCGGAGCAGGCCGTTCATTTCTTGGGCGAGTTCAAGCCGGCCGGCCCGGCGTGGGAGGTCGCCGAGATGCATTTCGTGCAGTCCTACGTCGTGAATTTGCTCGCCGAGAACTTCTGCAGCGGCATAGTGATCAGCACGGTGGTCGATGGCCCCGAGGAGTTCGGTGAACCAATGACCACGACGGCCGCGTACGAACGCGCGCTCGGTCACGCAGAGGATGGGCTCGGACTCGTCTCCGGCGCCACGCCCGAGGAGGAACGCGTGCGCAACGCGCTGACGGTCACGCGCGCGCGCATCCTGATGAATCTCGACCGGCCCGACGATGCCGCAGCCGCGGTTGCAGGCGTCCCGACCGACTTCAGCTACCAGATGCTGCACTCGGTGAACACGACGAGCAACCAGATGTGGGACTTGAACCTGCTCCAGCGACGGTACAGCGTGGCTGACGCCGAGGGAATCAACGGACTGGATTTCGCGAGCGCCGGTGATCCGCGCGTCCCGGTCTGCGCCGGCGGAGACGAGGCGTGCAGCGCGGTCGAGGCGACGAACCCGCTTCGCGATGACCTTTCCGAGCCGCTCCATGTTCAGCTCGTCTATCCGACCCGCGAGAGCCCCGTAACCATCGCCGGAGGCATCGAAGCCAGAATGGTCGACGCCGAAGCGCAGCTGCGCGCGGGTGACACCAGCGGTTGGCTCGCAACGCTCAACGACGCACGCGCCACCGTCGAGGGACTCGACCCGCTCACCGACCCCGGATCCGACGCCGCCCGTCTCGACCTGCTGTTCCGCGAGCGCGCTTTCTGGCTGTTCGGCCGCGGTCACCGCGTCGGTGACCTGCGCCGCCTCGTAAGACAGTACGGCCGGTCTGCCGACGGCGTCTTCCCCGTCGGCGCCTGGCACAAGGGGGGGAACTACGGATCCGATGTGACGATGCCCACGCCCCTGGACGAGCAGAACAACCCCAACGTGCCCGCGGGCGAGCTCTGCATCGACCGGAACGCGTAAGAGGTGCGGCCGCGCGTTCCGTGACCATCGCGCGGGGCCGCTGGCGGGCTGACGACGACCCATCAGCGGCCCCTTCGGCGCATCCGGCGTCTGCCGTGCGCCACGCAACGCTGGATTCTCCGCGATCCCTCGTTCAGCCGTCGCGTCTCGCGCCGGTCCGGCGTGTATACAATTTCTACCTGTCCATACGCTCGGAGGCTCGCGCGTTCGTTAGTAATGCGAGTATTGCGAAACCCGCGTTCACCGGCCTACGTTTGCATGCAAAGCTCTCGTCGGCTCGCCATCAGGGTGGTGACGATTGGCCAGGCAACGTGCCGCAGCGGCGTACCGGCAGCTCCGCGAGCTGATTGTGTCGGGGCGGCTGCCTCCGGGCGTGCGTTTGATCGAGACGGATCTCGCGCGCAGGCTCGGGTTCAGCCGCACGCCGATCCGCGGCGCGCTGCGGGTCTTGACGCGCGAGGGTTATGTCATGGCGGTCGACGGTGGCGAACGCACGCGGCTGATGGTCGCGCCGCTGACGGTGGACG
>JBOHRM010000643.1:0-4666 GCA_050732715.1 Longimicrobiales bacterium | reverse complement strand
GGTACCGGCTCGTCCTGGATCGGCAGCCGCTCGACGTCGAGCGCGATCTCGCACTGCGGCGCAGGATCCGGGATCGGCTCCTGAGCGCTCAGACCACCGGCCAATAGCATCATCGCTGCCGCGGCCGACCCGAGCCCGAAGATTCGTTCGATTCCCTTGCGCATTGAGTCCTCTCCGTTCTTGTTTCACTCAGCATTGACCGACACCGCGATGCGCCGGAATGCAGCCACAATCACCTTGCGGCTCGCCGCTCCATCAAGGCAACGCGCATACCAAAGCCTTATTATTGCCATAAAGTGTTGTAATACGTGGCTTTATGAGATTAGACGCGGTTGGTCTTGGGGATAGTACCGGTAGGATCAGGGAATAATTCCCGCGGCATAAATTGCTAGCGTCAGAAGATCCTGACCTCGATGTTGGGCTTGAAGCGGTCGGGATTGGCGCGGATCGCTTGGATGAGCGTCTGGAGATCGATGACGGCCTTGAGGAACTGATCATAGAGCTCGGGGTCGGTCATCAGCCGATGGATGCTCCCCTGTCCTGTGCTCATCCGCTGCATGAGCGCCTCGAGGCTGGCCATGGCGGTGTCGGCCGACGCCGCGCTGCCGAGCAGGCTCGAGTAGAGGGAATCACTGCGGAGCAGGCGCGGGATCGCGCCGTCGCCGTCGAGCAGGATCGCGCCGAGCGAGTCGACCCGATCGACGGCGCCGATTATCCGCTGGTACAGCGCGGGGTCGTGGAGCAGCCGCCCGAGCGTCCCTTCGGCGCGGCTGACCAGATTCAGGGCGGATTGGAGCGTGGTCGTCGCCTCGACCATGCGGCTGTAGAGCTTCTCGTCATCGAGCAGGCGGCCGATGGTTCCTTCGCCGTGGCTGATGCCGCTCGTGATGTTGCGGAGGTCGCTGACGACGAGGTTCGCGCTGTCGAGTGCGCTGGCGGCGAGCGTGAGGAACGATTCGATGTCGAGGGAGCGGCCGGAATCGAGGGTATCGCCGGGTTCGAGGATCGCGGCGCCGGAAGAGCCGGGCTCGATGTCGACGAGTTTGTCGCCGAGCAGGCCCTGGGTGCGCAGGAACGCGCGCGAGTCCGTCCGGATCTGGTCGCCGGCGTCATCCGAGATGGCGAGGCGGATCGCGATGTTGTTCTCGCCCCGCCTGGCGTAAACGGGGATGAGGTCGATGCTGCGCACCTGGCCGACGCGTTTACCGGCGAGTGTGACGGGCGCGCCTTCGCGCAGGCCCATGGTCGAGGGCAGCAGGGTGACGAGCTCGTAGCGGTGGGCGAACACGTCGAAGACCAGGCCGACGCGATAGATGGCGAAGGCGGCGAGCCCCATGCCGATGATGATGAGAGCGGCGACGCGTGCCGCGCGCATCTGGAATTGTCGGCGCCGCGCGGATCCCGCCATGGTCATTCAACTCAGGAAGGCGCGGATGTAAGGATCCGGGGAGGCCACCATCTGCTCGGGCGTTCCTTCGAAGATCATCTGACCGCCGCGTAGCAGGTAGACGCGGTTGGCGACGCGGAACCCGGCGCGCACGTCGTGTGTCACGACGAGCGACGTGACGCCGAGCTCGCGCTGGAGCTTGCGGATGAGTGCGTTGATCGTGTTCGCGGTGAGTGGATCAAGCCCGGTGGTCGGTTCGTCGTACAGCACGATGCGGGGATCGGTCGCGATGGCGCGTGCAATTCCAACGCGTTTGCGCATTCCGCCGGACAGCTGGCTTGGCAGCTGGTCCTTGACACGATCGGGGTCGAGGTCGACGAAGGCGAGCCGTTCACGGACCACACGCGTGATCTCGATCTCGGTGAGCCTCGTGTTTTCGCGCAGCGGATAGGCCACGTTCTCGAAGATGCTCAGCGAATCGAAGAGTGCGGCGTTCTGGAAGACCATGCCGATGGTGCGTCTCAGCGCGAGTGCCTCCTCGAACGTGAGGTGGACGACGTCGCGGCCGAGGACGATGATGCGGCCGGCGTCGGGCACGAGCAGGCGCAGGATGAGCTTGAGGATGGTGCTCTTACCGGTTCCCGATTCGCCGGCCACCATCACCGTTTCGCTGGCGTGGGCGAGCATGGAAGCGCCTGCGAGAACGGGCTGGCCGAACGCGAGGTGCACCTTGTCGAGCAGGATGACGGGCCGGCCGCGTGGCGCCCCGGGGCCGTCTGCGGCGTCTTCCTGCTCGAGGTCCTCCCGGACGCGCTCGAGGTGCTCTTCCGCCGAGATCATGGTCGCGCGTAGAGGACCACCAGCAGCAGCTGGCTCAGGAAATAGTCCGTCGCGAGGATGAGGACGGAGGAGGTCACGACGGCGCGCGTGGCGGCGATGCCAACACCCTCGGTCCCGCCCCTGGTATGCAGGCCGAAGTAGCACGCGGTGTTCGCGATGATGGCGCCGAACACGATCGGTTTCGACAGGCCGGCGATGAAGTCTTTCGGCAGGACGGCCAACACGAAGCCGCTCTCCGCGAGTGTACGCAGGACGCCGTGCATGTAGACGTCCGCGGTGACGCCCACTCGCATGACGGCGATCACCAAGCCGCCGAGCACGCCGATCACGTCCGTGATCATCGTCAGCATGGGCAGCGTGATGATGATCGCGACGAGGCGCGGCGTGACCAGCTTCTTGATCGGATCGGTGCCGAAGCTCTGGAGCGCATCGATCTGCTCGGTCACGCGCATGGAGCCGATCTCGGCGGCGATCCCCGAGGCCGCGCGGCCGGCGACCATCAGCGCAGACATCACGGGGCCGAGCTCGCGCACCATCGATGCCGCGACGAGGTTGCCAATGAAGACCTCGGCGCCAAAACGCGTGAGCTCGATCGAGCTCTGTAGTGCGAGCACCATGCCGCTGAAGATGCCGGTGAGCATCACGATCGGGATCGAGTCGACGCCGATGCGGTCCATCTGGATGAGCGTGTCGCGCCAGTAGAACGGCCGGCTGAAGATGAAGCGTGCGGCTCGGACACCGAGGGTGAAGTACTCGAGTAGCCCGCCGGTCAAGCCACGGGCCCGCGCCCCGACGGTTACTTCAAGATCGGCCAACGGAATCCTCGGGCAGGGGGCGCGGTCTCGCTTTACAACCCGCAGGCGTGGCGGTAGCTTCCCGGACCCGTTCGGCGGGAATCGCGCCGGACAAGACACAAGTTCCGTGCCGGATCAGTTCTCGCTTCTCGGTTCCCGGTTGTCCGGTTGTCAGTTGTCCGGAGCGGGGTCGCGAGGAACTGGGAACCGGAACTGGGAACCGATGAACCGACTGCCACCGGAAAGACTCGAGGTCCTGCTCGACAAGGCGCGCGAGGTCAGAATCCTCGTCGTCGGTGACGTGATGCTCGACGTCTATCTCCGAGGCGCCGCCTCGCGCATCTCGCCCGAAGCGCCGGTCCCGGTGGTCCGGGTCGACGATGAGTGGCGGGCGCTGGGTGGCGCCGCCAACGTCGCGGCGAACGTGGCGGCGCTCGGCGCGTCCTGCTCGATCATCGGTTGTGTGGGTGCGGACCGCGCCGGCGCGGAGTTGCGCGCCGAGCTTGCGCGCGCCGGCATCGCGCACGCCGGCCTGATCACGGTGCGCGGTCGGCCTACCACCGTGAAGACGCGGATTCTGGCGAACCGCCAGCAGGTGGCCCGGTACGACCGCGAGGACGAGGCCGATGTCGATGAGGACACCGCCCTCGCACTGTGCCGTGTCATCGGCGAGGCGGCGGCCGCCGCCGATGCCGTCGTCCTCGAGGATTACAATAAGGGCGTGTTGGTGCCGGAGGTCCTACGCACCGCGCTGGCCGCTGCCGAACGCCTCGGCAAACCGGTCATCGTCGATCCGAAGTACCGGCTGTTCTTCGATTATCGCGGCGCGACGGTATTCAAGCCGAACGTTGCCGAGCTTTCCGGGGCGCTTCGCGAACGCGGCCGACCCGATGACGCGCGTTGGATGCGGCAGGTTCGCGAGCGCCTCGGCTGCGCGAACTTGTTGCTGACGCTCGGTGAAGGCGGGATGGCGCTGGCGACATCGGCAGGCGAGCATGTGCGCGTGCCCGCCGTCGCCCGCTCCGTGTTCGATGTCTCCGGCGCCGGCGACACGGTCACCGCGGTCGTTGCCGTGGCGATCGCCGCGGGCGCGACCGCCGCCGAGGCCGCGATCATCGCGAATCATGCCGCGGGCGTCGAGGTCGGCAAAGCCGGCGTGGCCACCGTGACCCCGGCGGAGCTGCGCGCCGTCGTACACGAGCACGCGCTCGCGAGCCGGGGTGACACCTTCGAACTGTACGCGACCCCAGAGGCCGGACATGCTTCCTGAACAGTCGATGATGACGTTGAAAGCCATCCGGACCGACCGCGCCCCCGGCGCGATCGGACCATACAGTCAGGCGATCGTCGCGGGCGATCTGGTGTACACGGCGGGCCAGGTCCCACTCGATCCCACGAGCGGCGAGGTCGTCGGCTCGACGATCGAGGAACAGACCGCGAGAGTGCTCGACAGTCTCGGTGCGATCCTCGAGGCGGCGGGCGCGTCGCTGCGGACCGTGATCAAGACCACCGTGTTCCTCAATGACATGGCCGAGTTCGCTGCCATGAACGACGTCTACGCCCGCTACTTCGGAGACCACAAACCTGCGCGGTCCACCGTTCAGGCCGCGCGCCTGCCGAAGGATGTGAAGGTCGAGATCGAGGC
>JBOHRM010000642.1:0-1615 GCA_050732715.1 Longimicrobiales bacterium | reverse complement strand
CGAGGAGATCGCGGCCGGCCGGTACCGCGGCCCGCTGCACGGCATCCCGTGGAGCGCGAAGGACCTGCTCGCCACACGCGGCTATCGCACGACGTGGGGCGCGAAGCCGTATGAGGATCAGATGATCGACCTCGACGCGACGGTGGTCGAGCGGCTCGACGCGGCGGGCGCGATCCTGGTGGCGAAGCTGACGCTCGGCGCGCTTGCGCAAGGCGACGTCTGGTACGGCGGCCGCACGCGCAACCCGTGGAACCCCGAGCAGGGCTCGAGCGGATCTTCGGCGGGCTCGTCGGCCGCGACGGTCGCGGGGCTGGTCGGCTTCGCGATCGGCACCGAGACGCTCGGCTCGATCGTCTCGCCTTCGACCCGAACCGGCGCGACGGGGCTCCGGCCGACGTTCGGCCGCGTCAGCCGCCACGGCGCGATGGCGCTCGTGTGGAGCATGGACAAGATCGGGCCGATCTGCCG
This sequence comes from Longimicrobiales bacterium, assembly GCA_050732715.1. Taxonomy (GTDB): domain Bacteria; phylum Gemmatimonadota; class Gemmatimonadetes; order Longimicrobiales; family RSA9; genus JBOHRM01. Next base: position 1,147 of record JBOHRM010000642.1, on the reverse strand, counting down.
GAGCGTCGAGGACTGCGCGCTCGTGTTCGACGCGATCCGCGGGCCGGACGGTCACGACCCCACGCTCCGCGACGTGCCGTTCAACTGGGCCGCGACGGTGCGACCGGCGGACCTCCGGATCGGCTACTACAGCAGCGCGTTCGACAGTCAGGAGAGCGATCGCGACCGCGAGCGCAAACCGTTCGACGACGCGACGCTCGACGTGCTGCGTTCGCTCGGCGCGAACCTGATCCCGATCGAGACGCCGGCGCAGTACCCGCTCGGGGCGCTGCGCAGCGCGATCCTCTCCGTCGAGGCGGCGGCCGCGTTCGACGAGCTGACCCGCAGCGGCCGCGACCAGCTGATGGAACGCAGTAGCTGGCCGAATACGTTCCGCGAGGCCCGCCTGGTCCCCGCGGTCGAGTACATCCAGGCGATGCGCGTGCGAACCCTCGTCATGCAGGCGATGCACGAGGTGATGCGTGACATCGATGTCCTGGTCGCGCCGAGCTTCGCCGGGAATGCGCTCCTCCTCACGAACCTCACCGGTCACCCCTGCGTGGTGCTGCCGAACGGGTTTCGGCCCGATGGCACTCCGGTCAGCATCTCGTTCATCGGCAAGCTCTACGGTGAGGCGGAGGCGCTGGCACTCGCGAAAGCGTACCAGGACGCGACGGAGTTCCACACGCGCGTCCCGCCCCGGTTCGCGGTTTAGCGACCACGCTCGGAGAATGGGCCGGGTCCGGGAAAGCGACGGCCGGTGCCGATCCCCAATCGATGTCGCCGTCCGCGTCGGTTGCGGGGTTGACCTCGTCATTCGATGTGAATGCCGGATTCCGTCGGCCGCCGAGGCGACGAACGCGGATTCGACGAATGTATGTGGTGTGAATCCGGAAATGATCGCGAGAGCAGCCGGCGATTCCGGGTTCGACCGCGCAGCCCGCGCCGCGGTCGGTGCGCGCAGGCTGCGACCGAAGCGCGCGAGGTGGCAGACGGCGGCGTGGACTGAACGAGAAGTGCTTGCCGGGGGTAGCCTCCGACGGGCCCTTCATCTCCCTAACGCAGGTCGTTGAATGTCCGGTCCGGCCACTCTCGAGCCGACGACGGCCGTCGTGCACGGCGTGGACGAGGCGGTGGACCGTCTCGACAGGCTCGCGGACGTCCGCTC
>JBOHRM010000641.1:0-7071 GCA_050732715.1 Longimicrobiales bacterium | reverse complement strand
GAAGAAATGACAGAACTTGTGGATGATCTCGCCGCGGTCGCGGAAGTACCAGTCGATCGTCGGCAGCGTTGCGCGCACGACGAGATCGTCCAGGCCGGTCTCTTCGGCGACCTCGCGAAGCGCGGCGGCCTCGGGTGTTTCGCCGTCCTCGAGATGGCCTTTGGGCAGACCCCAGTTTTCGTAGGGGTCACGGATCAGCAGGAAGTGCACGCGTCCGTCGGTGCGGCGGAACACGACGCCGCCGGCGCTCGTCTCGACGCGCGCTCGGCGCGAGCGTTTGCCCGCGCGCGCGGCGGCTCGCGGCTTACGCTGGCGTTCGCCCGCCTCCCGCCGCTCAGCCACGACATACCTCTTCGGCGATCTGCACGGTGTTGGTCGCCGCGCCCTTGCGTAGGTTGTCCGCGACCACCCAGCAGTGCACGACGTGTGGGAGATCCTGGTCGATGCGGAGCCGGCCGACGCGTACGGCGTCCGTGCCCGCCACATCGCGAGGCGTGGGGTCCATCACGTCGTCGTGCAGCGTGAGGCAGGGCACGCCCTCCATGGCGGCGCGGACCTCGTCGCGGGTGACGGGCCGGTCGAGCTCGACGGTGGCCGAGACCGCGTGGCCGATGTCGACCGGCACGCGGACGCACGTGGCTGCCACGGCGAGCTCCGGCTCCCCCAGGATCTTGCGCGTCTCGTCCCTGACCTTGATCTCCTCCTCGTTCCAGCCGGTCGGCGAACGCGGGCCGATCCACGGGACGACGTTGCCGGCGAGCCGTGTGGTGAATGGCGAGTCGGTCGCGTGGCCGTTCGCGAGCTCGGCGGTGAGCGCGCGTCTGCCCTTCTCGCCCGCGCCGGACGCGGACTGAAACGTGGTGGCCACGACGCGACGCAGCGCCGCGACCCGGCGGATCGCCGCCAGTGCCACGACCAGCTGGATGACGGCGCAGTTCGGGTTGGCAATGATCCCGCGCGCCCGCTGCGCGAGCGCCGCGGCGTTGACCTCCGGCACGACGAGCGGCACGCCGTCGTCCATCCGCCACGCCGACGAGTTGTCGATCACGATCGCGCCTTCCTCCGCGGCGCGGGGCGCCCACTCGCGGCTCCTCGAGGCGCCGGCCGAGAACAGCGCGATCGCACAGCCGTCGAACACGCCCGGTCCGGGCGTGCAAACCTGCCAGTCGCGGTCGCGCCAGCGCAGGCGAGTGCCGGCCGATCGTTCGGATGCGAGCGGCACCAGCTCGCCCGCGGGGAACCCTCGCTCGTCCAGGACCTCGAGCATCGTACGGCCAACGGCGCCGGTGGCGCCGAGCACGGCGATCTTCATTCGGTCTCCGCGTCTAGGTCGAACGCAGTGTGCAAGAGTTGCAAGCTCCGCTCCTCATTGGCCGTGTCGACGAGAACGGTGATCGAGATCGCGGACGTCGATACCGCGTGCACCTCGATGCCGCCGCGGACCAGCGTCTCGAACGCGCGGCCGTACACACCCGGCAGCCCCTGCATCCCGCTGCCCACCAGGGCGACCCGGCTCAGACCTCGCTGCACCTCGACCGGCTCACCGTCCAGCGCGGCCGCGATTCGCTCGCAAATCGGGAGCGCCTCGTGCAGCACGTCCTCGGTCACAGTGAGCTGGATCTGGCGCCGCCCATCTGCGCGGTCCGCCAGCACGAGCATGTCCAGGCTGATCCCCGCGCCGCCGAGCTCGGCAGCGACACGGCCAACGGTTTCGGTGGTGGGCGGCAGCCCGCGTAGTGTGAGGCGCGCATAGCCCTCTTCCGAGGCCAGCCCGGTGACGACCAGATTCTCCATCGTTTCTCGACGCCTCGTGATCAGTGTGCCGCGCGTCCCGTCGTCCGGTCGGAACGAAGACAGAACGCGGATCGGCACGCTGAACTTCGCGCCGATCTCGACGGCGCGGGGATGCATGACCTGCGCGCCGGCAGACGCCAGCTCGACCATCTCATTGTAGTCAATCTCCTTGACCGGCCGCGCCGCGGGCACGCGACGCGGGTCCGCCGTGAGCACGCCGTCCACGTCGGTGAAGATATCACAGCGGTCCGCGCCGAGCGCGGCCGCCAGTGCCACGGCCGTCGTGTCGGAGCCGCCACGTCCGAGCGTCGTGATCTCGCGCGTGCGGCTCACGCCCTGGAATCCGGCGACGATGACCACGCAGCCGTTCGCAAGCTCTTCACGCACGCGCGTCGCGCGAATCTCGGCGATGCGCGCGCCGGTGTGCGTCTCGTCCGTGATGATCGCCGCCTGCGAGCCCGTCAGACTCAGCGCCTCGACGCCCAGGTCGCGGATCGCCATCGCCAGCAGCGCCATGCTGATCCGCTCACCTGCCGTCAGCAGCATGTCGAACTCCCGCGGATGGCGTCGCCGCGCGTCCGCCGTCACCTGCTTGGCCAGCTCGAGCAAGTCGTCCGTCGAATCACCCATCGCCGAGACCACGACCACCACGCTGTCACCGCCGCGCCGCTCCCGTGCAACCCTGGCGGCGACCCGGCGGATCCGGTCCGGGTCCGCGACCGACGTGCCGCCGTATTTTTGAACGATCAGGGCCATCCTTCGGGTTCCGGGTTCCGGGTTCCGGGTTCCGGGTTCATCCCTTCCCGTAGTTCGTACTCGGAACTCGGAACTCGGAACCTATCAAAACACTCGCACTGTAAAGTAGCGCCGCGGATTCTCGCGGATGTCGCGGACCAGGGCTTGCAGCTCGAGGCTCGTCTCCCTCATGCCGGCGTAGAGCATCGTGTCGGTCAGCAATCGGCCCAGCGAACCTTCCCCTCGCTGCACGCTCTGCGCGAGCGCGCCGAGCGCGCGCATTGTGGTGTCCGCCGACGCCGAGGCGTGCTGCAGGTCTCGGCTCATCAACATTAGCTCGCGCGTCAACGAGTCGGTCCGCGCCGTCGTTCGCTCGACGTTGTTCACGATCTCGATGAGCCGATCCTCGCCGACCGCGACCTCGAGCTGCGCGAACGCTCGCTGCACGGTCTCGGCGGCGCCGCTCAGCGTTTCCGTCATCTCGCTCAAGTCCTCCGCCAGCTCACCGATTGCTTGCTGCTGGCCGCCGACCATCCCCGTCAGCTGCTCACTCACCTGCTGGATATTCTGGATTGCGACGCGGATGTTCTCCGCCGTCTCTTCGGTGAACGCGAGCTCGAACCGCTCGCTCAGCGTGGCCATGTTTTGCGCGATACGGTCCGCGACGGCGGTGAGCCGTGAGATGTCGGGCAGTGAATAGCCGGGCAGCACGCTGGGGTCGGGCGCTTCGCTGTAATCGTACTCGGGCTGCTCGGCGCGCGCGATGATCTCGGCTTGCCAGTCCCCGAACATCGATTCAGGTGAAAGCAGCACCACGGGGTCTTCGGGGAGCCGCACGTCCTCGCTGAGGCGCATCGTCACGATCACACCGCCGCCTCTCGGGTCGAGCGCGATGTCCTGGACGCGGCCGATCGGCACGCCGTAGACCTTCACCGCGTTGCCATCGAGCAGCTGACCGACGTCGCGGAACCGTGCCTGTAGCGTGATGCGATCGCGACCGAGCCCGCCGCCCCGGAGCCAGAGGATGCCGATCAGGATCAGCGTCGCCCCGAGCAGGACGACCACGCCGACGATGACGTCGGTCCTTCGTCGGCGCTCGATCATGCCGCAGACTCCTCGACCAGGTCCGGTCGGCCCTCGATGAACCCGCGCACGACGGAATCGTCGGTTTCACGGATCGCGTCCGGTGTGCCCACGAAACGGATTCGGCCGTGGTACAGCATCGCAATGCGGTCCGCCACGCGGTACGCGCTCTTCATGTCGTGCGTGACCAGTACGCTCGTGACGCCGAGCTCGTCGGCCAGCTTCGCGATGAGGTGGCCGATCACCGCGGTCGTCACCGGGTCGAGGCCCGTGGTCGGCTCGTCGTACAGCAGGTACTTCGGTCGCGTCGCGATCGCACGGGCCAGACCCACGCGCTTGCGCTGGCCGCCGGACAGCTGCTCGGGCAGGCGATCCTCGAAGCCGCTGAGCTCGACCCGGCGCAGCGACTCGAGCACGCGCGCTTCGATCTCGGCGTCTGCGAGCGTACCCATGCGCCGCAGTCCCATGGCGACGTTGTCGAATGCTGTCATCGAATCGAACAGTGCGGCGAACTGGAACACATAGCCCACGTGGCGCCTCAGCACATACAGCGCATCCTTCGTGAGACTCGACACGTCCTGGCCGTCCACGGTGATCGTGCCCCGGTCGGGCTCGAGCAGCCTGACGATCGTCTTGAGCATCACGGACTTGCCCGACCCCGAGTGACCGATCACGGCGAGCGTCTCGCCATCCTCGACGCCGAGCGTCACGCCGTCGAGCACGACCCGGCTACCGAACGCCTTGTGTACGTCGCGCAGCTCGACGCTCATAGCAGCGTCACGGCCCAGAACGCATCGAGCACGAGGATCAGCATCGCGCTGACCACGACGGCACGCGTCGTCGCGTGGCCCACGGCCGCGGCGCCACCCGCCGTCCGGTAGCCGAAGTAGCAGCCGATCGCGGTCACAGCGAGCCCGAACGAGGCGGCCTTGATCAGGGAGAAGTACACGTCGAACGAGAGGAAGAACAGGCGCAGGCCACGCACGAACTCGGCCGTCGACATGTTCAGCAGGTTGATCGCCGTGATCCATCCCGCCAGGATCCCGAGCGCGTCGGCGAACGCGACGACGACCGGGAACATCAGCACGCCCGCGAGCACGCGCGGCACCACGAGATACGCGATCGGGTCATACGCCAGCGTCTCGAGTGCATCGATCTGCTCCGTCACACGCATGGTGCCGATCTCCGCGGCGATGTTCGCACCCACGCGGCCCGCCAGCGCGAGCCCCGTCAGCACGGGTCCGAGCTCGAGAATCATCGTTTTACCGACGAGGACGCCCACGAAGTACAGCGGCATGGCGCCGGTGAACGTGTAGGATGCCTGTAGCGCGAGCACGATGCCGGTGAACGCGGCGATGAAGAGCGCGATCGGGATCGACGCGACGCCGAGGCGCGCCATCTGGGCGACCAAGAGGGCGCCCCAAGTTCTCACGTCCGGCGTCGCCCGCGCGATCGCGGCCGAGAAGCTCCCGAACCGGCCGAAGCCGGCCGCGAAATCCTGGGCCGACCGGCCGACCACGGCGAAAGGCGTCGCGAGAAGCTGCTTCATTCAACGAATCGGGTTCCAAGTTCCGGGTTCCGGGTTCCGAGTTACCGTTCCGAGTCGCTGGTGACCGATCAACCAGGACCTGAACCCGCAACTCGGCCTCTCAGAACAATATGCCTAGTGTTGCGCGGCTGTCCACCTATCGCACCGCCAACGGCGCGGCGCTTGCAGTTCGGTGCCGGCCGCAAAGATGTAGAAATGGCGTGGCCAGAGGCGGCGGTGGGGCAACTCGCAACCGCGAGCTCGCAACCCGGAACCCGGAACTCGGAACCCGGAACTCGTCAACCCCGGTTCGCGCACGCCCAGCGCAGGGCTTCGACCGGCGTGGCTTCGCCGAGCTCGGCCGCGAGCCGATAGAAATGGAGCAGCCCCCGTTCGGTTTCGTCATCGAGCGTGTAGCGCAGCGAGCGCCAGTATGGCGCGAGCCGGCCCGCGTCAATGCCGAAGCGCGAGGCGTGGCGTCGTGCGAGCGCGTCGACATGGCTTTCGAACCAGGACCGCGATTCGAGCAGCAAGCAGTGCAGCCGATTCAGTGCCCCCGTGTCCACACCCGCTCTGGCCTGCCAGACCGCATACGCGAACGGCAGACCTGTCCACTCGGCCCACATCGCGCCGAGGTCGAGGAGCTGGCGCCCGGCTGGCGCGACGCGGCGCAGTGCGACGTCGCCGATCCACAGGGCCGCCGCGGCGGCGCCGCCGTCCAGGGGGTCCATACCGGGCCCAGCCCTGGTCGCGGAGACTCCCGACCCCCTCACTCTGACCCGCTCCCCCACAGTGGGGGAGAGGGAATATTCGCCCGCGGCACCGGCGGCGGACGATTGATCTCCCTCTCCCCCGGGGAGAGGGCGGGGGTGAGGGTGTTCGGCAAGCGCATCCCATCGGCTTTGGTCGAACCAGCGGAGGTTCGCCTTCACGCGGAACCGCCTCTCGAAGAGGATGCGCAGGAGCACGATCGATGTCGCCGAGACGGTGGGCACGAGCACCGCGCGGCCGTCCAGGTGTTCGGGTGGAATTGTGGTTTCCAGCAGGATGCTTTGCACGGGACCGGCCGATGCGATCGCGAGACCCGGGAGGATGTTGTAATCACCGGCGTGGCGCGCGTACTCGATGCTCGAGCACGGCGCGACATCGATGAGGCCGCGCCCGAGCTGTTCGTTGAGCTCGGCCGGCACGCCCGGGACCAGCTCGATGCCGCTCGGCACGGGCTCGTCCAAGAACCGCGCATGCACCGGAAAACAGTTGCTGTAGAGGATATGACCCAGCCGGATCATCGGCCGCCTCGTCCTTTTCCTGCGAAGTTAGTCGTGTGAGGGCTCGACGCCAGACTTCTCGCCGGCTCGCCGGTGCGCTGTTGGTCGCCGGCATCGGCGGCTGCGCGGCGGGCGTATTCATGCTCGACGATGTGGTCGAGGCGATGCACGGCCGGACCCACGTGATCGCCGTGCTCAGTAATGCCGGCGGCGTCCGTCGCGGCACACCGGTGTGGATCGCGGGCAAGCCGGCGGGTCGCGTCGAGAGCGTCGAGTTTCTGCCGCGACGCCCGTACGGGCCGCCGCGCGTCACGGTCACGCTCGAGATCGTTGGTCGCGACGTCGACCAGATCGGTTCATCGAGTAGCATACGGGTCACGTCCGAGAGCCTCGTTGGCGGTCCCGTGATCGACGTGCTACCCGCGCCGGCCACGAGTCGGCGCCTGTCGATCGGGGACACGCTCTACGGCCGGCGCGCCGGCTCGACCGAGGCCGTACGAGCCGAGCTGGACTCGCTGAAGGCCGGTCTCGATTCGCTCGCCGGTGAGGCGGCCTCGCTCACAGAACCCGCGCAGCGCTTCGTGCGCCGCGCGAACCAGATCCAGCGGAACCTCGCGGCGGTCGGGGCCGAGCTCGCCGCGGTCGAACAGCTGCTCCGGCCGT
>JBOHRM010000640.1:0-8122 GCA_050732715.1 Longimicrobiales bacterium | reverse complement strand
CTCCAATCTTGTGCGCCTAATGTATGAAGCTCATCACGAATCGCGCCATGAGTCGTGCCGGCCGTTCGGCGTCCGTCCTCGTTCAAGGCCCGAGCAGTGCCGCGGGAACGACTGCGATTCCGTCGGCTCTGCGGTACGCATAGGGTCCGGTTGTCACGATGACAGCATCGAGCAGATCGCTGCCGATCTGCTCCCTCAGCCACAACAAGTGCTTCACATCGTTGTCGCTCGCCACCCGCGCGAGCTTCACTTCCACTGCGACGACGCGCTGATCCGCTCGCACGATGATCAGGTCGATTTCCTGCCTTCCATTCTTCGTCCGTAGATGTCGCACTTCTGCTTCTGCAGCCTGCGAATACACGCGCACGCTCTGGGTAACGAGCGACTCGAACAGGTGCCCCAACAACGTGCCGTCACGAGGCAGGCCGATGCCCCCGTCATCACCCGCCAGCAACGCTTCCGAGGTAATGCCGAGGAGCGCCGTTGCAAGGGCCGGATCGGCAAGCTGATGCTTGTCGGGTCGAGAGAGTCGAGAAATCTGATTCCGAGAAGGTATCCACGCGGGCACCGGATCCAGCACCCACAACTTCTCGAGGATCGATCGATAAGCGAGGACGCTGTCCCGCGCTGGTTTCATGCCCTCGCCCGACGTCGCGGCGTCACGAATTGTTTCCAACGTGGCGGTCGTCGACGTCGCTGCCGCATACGCTCGCATCCAGCGCCTCAATAGCTCCGGATCGCGGACGGCATGCCCCATTTCCACGAAATCCTTGTCTACGATCCGGGCGATATAGCTTTCCAGTTGCGCGCGTAACACACGGCCGGAAAGTCGCCTGATCGCAGGGAAGCCGGAACACATCATCTCCTCGGCATACTGCCGGAGCGATACTGCCGTGGACCCGTCGATCTTCGGCCTGTCACCCTGTAGAATCTCGCGAAGACTGACTGTCGGTGGTCCCGACCCACGCTCCGCAAGACTTAGGGGGCGCATCCGCAGCCGCACGATTCGGCCGGCCCCTGAGTGAGTGGCCGGCGCGATGGGCGTGGTCGAGCCCGTCAGCAGGAACCGATTGGGTGTCGGGTCTCTGTCCACCGCACGCCGGACCAGGTCCCAGGACTCGGGAAACCGTTGCCATTCGTCGATGAGCACCGGCGTCTCGCCCAATAACAGTCGTTCGGGATCCGCCACAGCGATCTGGTACTGAACCGGGTCATCCAACTCGTGAACCGTCCGAGCCCGTCGCAACGCGGTAGCAGTCTTGCCAATCGCTTTCGGGCCCTCGATGGCCACAGCCGACAGTCCGAGTAGAAGCTCGTCCAGCTCATCATCCAGGATCCTTCGGATGTAGTCCACGGCACCGTTCATGGATCGAGCCCTTCAGAAATCGACGCTCTAATCGACATTAAGGCCAACTTCTGATCGACGTCCGGACCAATTCTAACCTACATATCGACCAATTGCAAGCCTGCAAACAGACCACGCAGACGCGGTGAGCTGGCGAGAAGAGTCCCGTTTAGGGCCATTTTACGGTGCATCGAGGGATGAGGGCAGGGCAAGCCCTGGCATAACTCTGCCGGTCACGCCATGTTACGTGGCATGAGCGCGCGTCGTATCCGTACATATCACGAAGTTGCCGACCCCGGCGCGGAGAATATCCTCGCGCAGGTCGTCGAGCAGAACGAGCGGCTCGCGGCGCGGCTGGGGCAGGTCGGGCGGCTGGTCATCGTCGCGAGCGGCAAGGGCGGTGTCGGCAAGAGCGCGATCGCCGCCAACCTCGCCGCGGCGCTCGCGACGCTTGGCCGGCGGGTCGGCGCCGTCGACGCAGACCTGAACGGCCCGACGCTCGCACGGATGCTCGGCGCGAACGGGCAGAGCCTTCGGGTCGGTTCGGAGGGCGCGGAGCCGGCGGAGGGCGCGGCCGGCGTGCGCGTCGTCTCGATGGACCTGCTGCTCGCGGCCGATGACGCGCCGCTGCGCTGGCGACAGCCCGACGCGCCCGAGTTCTTGTGGCAGAGCCTGCTCGAGGGCGGCGTGCTGCGCGAGCTGCTGTCCGACATCCGCTGGGGCGAGCTCGACTACCTGCTCATCGACGCGCCGCCCGGCGCCGACAAGATCGCTCGGCTGCTCCAGCTCGTCCCCCAGGCCGACACGCTGCTGCTCGTGACGACGCCGAGCGAGGCGGCGCGGTTCATCGTAGCCAAGTCCGAGCGGCTCGCGCGTGAGGCGGGTGCGCGCGAGATCGGGCTGGTGGTGAACATGAGCGCGCACGTGTGCGAGGCGTGCGGCCACCACACGCCGCTGTTCGACGACGGGGCGGCAGGTCTCGGCGAGGTCGAGGCCGAGATCGCGGATGGCGCGGGTTTTCAGGCATCCCCCTCCCAGCCTCGCCCCGCGGGGGGGAGGAGTGGTGTTGGTGACGGTGCCACCGCGTTAAATGCCGTTGGCCGATCCGACGTCAGCAAGACAACCGGTGTGTGGGCGGAAGTGCCGTTTGATCGCCGCCTGGCCGTGGCGACCGACCGCGGCTCGCCGTTCGTGCTCGTGCGGCCGGACTCGCCCGCGTCGCGCGCGATCATTCAGCTCGCCGACCGGCTCGAAGGAGAGCGATGAAGTTCCTCTGCCTGCCGTGCGACGAGGTCATGAGCTTCGCCGAGCGCCAGCTCCCGGGCGACGGCACCATGGCCGCCGTGTTCACCTGCCCGGGGTGCAAGCGCGAGATGGCGCTGCTCACCAACCCGATGGAGACGCAGATCGTGAGCGGGCTCGGCGTGCGCGTGGGCGGGCGCACCGTGCCGACGCAGCCGCTCGAGTTGACCGTCAGCTCGATGGCGGAGGGCCGGGCCGACGCGTTCGAGGAGATCGACGCGGACGCGTCTGGCGATGCAACCGCCGGCCCGGTCGAGGCCCTCACCCCCGCCGGCCTCAACCCGCTAGGCGGAGGCCGAACCCATGCGGGGAGCGATTCGCCGTCGGCGCCCGGTCTCGCTTCGGTCTCGGGAGTCGCGGGAGTTAACGCGGGAGCGAATCGAGCTCACGCGCCCGCGCGCCTCGCGTGGAGCGCTGATGCAAAGGCGCGGCTCGACAATGTGCCGTCGTTCGTGCGCGGCATGGTCAAGCGCATCTATACCGACTACGCGCGCGAGAACGGTATCGCCGACATCACGCCGGCCGTCATGGACCGCGCCCGCACCGATCTCGGCCTCGAAGGCATGTGACGACGCGCGAACAGAAGCTCCGGCAGGCGGCGTTCACCTACCTGCACGTCGGAGTCCTGTACGAGGCGGCGGTGTGGGTCGCGTGGCGAAACGAGTTGGTCTCGCCCGCCCGCGGGCCGATTTGGATGTGGCTCGGCATCGGCGCCGCCGTCGTCGCGGTCGTGTTCTGGTTGCTGTGGTACCGGCGTAGCCAATGGACGGCACGGGTCATCTGGGCGCTCCACACGCTACGGCTGCCCGCGCTGATCCAGGGCGCCTTCGTACCCGGCGCCGCGGAACGCCTCTCGCCGACATTCTACCTCGTCGCCCTCATCATTGTCCTCATCAACCTCGTGATGCTCGCGCGCGCAGGCTGGGACCTCTGACGGGTTCGGAACGAAACGCTCCAATCGCAGCGCATGGTCCGATCGGATCGCAGGTTGACAGCCTCCGAGCGGCCCTTTATACTCGCACCCCGGAGTGAAGGGCGGTACCATCGACAAGCGCCGCGAGCTCCCAGCTCGCTGCCCCAATATTCGTCCGGCGCGGAGGTTCGCGACCGGGCAAAAAGCGTAAGGGTTCAGCGTTCGTTACGCTGGAGGCGGTTCCCGCCGAATGCGACGGGTATACCGCTGTTTTGTGACTGAGACGACGAAGTTCCTGTAGCCATCTTCGAAGCTCGGCACGACAACCGAGGCGCGACCGACCGCGGCGCTCCGGGGTCGCTCGAGGGGCCAACAGCCACGTGGTCCCCTCATGGGCGATTCCCGGACATAGAGTATCGTCGCGGCCGGCAGGGGTACGCATGCGCCCGCGGCACGAGCTCGGGGATGGCTCCATGGAGGAGCCGAAGCGATCATGTATCGAGAGATCCTGGTCCCCGTTGACAACTCTTCCTTCTCCGACTGTGCCGTGGACCGCGCGATCGAGCTGGGCCGCACATCGGCCGGCCGGATCACGGCCAACCACGTCTACGCGGCTCGGCTCCACGACGTCCGGTTCCGCCAGCTCGAGACCGGCCTGCCTGCGCAGTTCCAGACGCCCGAGGAGATCCGGAGGCAGCGCCGGATTCATGACAAGCTGATCGAGAAGGGGCTCCAGCTCATTTCGGACAGCTTCCTGGATCAGACGGAGAAGCGCTGTCGCGCGGCCGGCGTGCCGCTGGTTCGGCAGCTGCTCGAGGGCATCAACTACGAGGAGATCGTCCGCGAGGCGAACCGCGGCGAGGGGCGGCTGCCCAGCCTGATCGGCTTCGACCCGAACATCGCGCACAAGTACGATGGCGGCGAGACGGTCCGCGGCGATGTCGCGATCGGCGAGAACGGCCGGCTCGTGGCCGAGGACGAGGACGCTGAGGACAAGCTCGCCGGCGCGTCCGGCAGGCAGTATGACCTGCTCGCGATCGGCGCGCACGGCATCGGCCGGCAGGCGTACAGCCAGCTCGGCGGCGTGGTCTCGCGCGTATTGCGCGGCGTCGAGCGCGACGTGCTCGTGGTCCGTGACGATCGGCCGCTGGCAGGCGGCAGCGTCCTCGTCTGTATCGACGGCTCGTCTTATAGCTACAAGGCGATGCGCGTGGCGCTCGAGCACGCGCGCGCGTACGGTGCGAAGCTGTTTGTCTGTAGCGCGTTCGACGTCGAGTACCACCACGCGGTGTTCCACAACATCAAGGATGCGCTCTCCGTGCAGGCCTCGAAGGTCTTCAAGTTCGAGGAGCAGGAGGAGCTGCACAACAACATCATTGACAAGGGCTTGCTCCGGCTCTGCCAGGCGAACCTGAAGCGGGCCGAGGTCATGGCGTCGGCGTATCCAGATGTCGAGGTGAAGACCCAGATTCTGATCGGCAAGCCGTTCCAGGTGATCCTGCAGTGGGCGGAGGAGCTCGAGCCGTCGCTCGTGGTGATCGCGCGCCACGGCTCGCACCGGATCAGCGGCACAGAGATCGGCTCGCAGGCGGACAACGTGGTGCGCCTGATCTCGCACAACGTGCTGCTGATCGGCACGACGGACGTGCGGCCGGACGAGATCCCGTGGATCGAGGAGGACGGCGAGCAGGGCCTCGAGTGGGAGCCCGCCGCGGAAGTCCGGATCCTGCGCGTGCCGCCGTTCGCGCTCGGCATCGCGCGCAAGGCCGTCGAGGAGTACGTGCTCGAGCACTACGGCCCAGGCAACGGAGACCGGATCACGGCCGCCGTCGCGCTCGGCGAAACGACAACGAAGCCGACCACGCCGAGCCCGGCGGTCACGGTGTCGGATTCGAGCGCGCCGACGCCGCCGGGTTCCGCCGCGGTCGCGAACGGAAACGGAACGTCGAGCCGCGCACCGAGCGCCCATGAACACGTCCCGCCAGCCGCTGAAGGCCGGGACGCGACGGGCGCCGGTGCGGCCGCTCTCCCCGTGGTCACGAACGCCCGTCTCGATGAGGCGATCCAGAAGCTGCTGCCCACGCACATGCAGCTGATCATGGGCATCGGCACCGCGGAGGAGCTCGCGCTCGCGGAGGTGAAGGCCGAAGAGGCGATGAAGCGGACCGTCGTGCAGGGTTGCGACACCGATGCGGACGACGCGGCGCGCATGGTCGAGGTCAAGTGCCCTTATACCGGCCACGTCTCGGTCCGCGAGCGCAACGCCTCGGACCCCGTGGTCTGGACCGCCGAAGCGTTCGAGCGGCTGCGCTCTGTGCCGCTGATCGCTCGGCCGCTCGCGCGGAACACCGTCGAGCGGTTCGCCAAGGAGCACGGATTCTGGCGCGTCACGACGCCCGTGATGGATGAGAACAAGCAGGCGATGATCGAGGCGGACACGTTCGACGTCGACACGATGCTCGTGATGTTCAAGGAGCTCCAGGCGAAGCAGCTGCGCGCGGCGGCGGAGGGTGTGGACGGCCTCACGCCCGAGATGCGACGCTTCATCGAGGAAGCGAAGGCGTCGGGCGTGACGCGCTGCCCGATCCGCGACGTCGAGAAGTCGTTGGACAAGTGCCCGGTCGACTTCAAGACCGTGTCGCCCGGGGACGCGCGTGCGGCCGTCGAGGCGTTCATGAGCTCGGAGGGCGAGCCCTCCGAGGTTCCGAGTGGGCTCCCCCCTCATCCCGGCCCATCCCCTTCGCCGACCTCGGTCGACGATGTCGCCCTCGGTTCCGGGTTCCGGGTTCCGAGTTCTGGACGGACTGGTGACGACGCGGCCACACGTGACGGTGAGGTGCAGCGCGGCGGATCCGGCTCGCGACAGCGGGTGGAGGATCACGAATGAACGTTCGCCTGCCCATGCTCAGCGCGCCCGAGGCCGCGGTAGCCTCGCCTTTCGGCGCCGTGGAACCGGAAACTCGGAACTCGGAACTCGGAACCCGGAACCCGTCGCATCTGCCGCACGTGGTCGCGTGGAACCTGACGCGGCGGTGCAACCTCTCGTGCGCGCACTGCTACATCTCGGCTGGTTCGTGGCAGAGCGCTGCGGCGGAGATGCCGACCGGCGAGGTCCTACGTATCGCGGACGAGATCTTCGGGCTCGTGACCGCGCCGATGTTCATCCTGAGCGGAGGCGAGCCGCTGCTGCGCGACGATCTCGAGACGATCGCGGAGCGCGCGACCGCGCGCGGCGCGACCGTCGTCGTCGGGACGAACGGGACGCGGCTGACACACGCGCGCATCCGGTCCATGAAGCAAGCCGGTGTGACCGGTGTGGCGGTCAGCGTCGACTCGCTCGAGCCGCGTTATCACGACCGGTTCCGCCACGGCGATGGCGCGCTCGAGGACACCCTCGCCGCGATCGACCGGCTGCGCGAGAACGAGCTCGATTTCGTGGTCCAGACCACGTTGACGCGAGGCAACCGCGCCGAGCTGCCGCGGCTCGTCGAATGGGCCGCCGCGAGCGGTGCCGTATCGTTCAACCTCTATTTCCTGGTCGCGACCGGGCGCGGCGCGCACATGCCAGGCCTGACGCCGGCCGAGAACGAAGGGGTCCTCGAGGAGCTGGCCGACCTCGAACGTGAGCACCGCGGCCGAATGCTCGTCCGCTCGAAGTGCCAGCCCCAGCTCATGCGTCACGTGCACCGCGCCGACTCGGAGTCGACGCTGATGAACTACGGCACGCGCTGCCCCTGCGGCGCGCAGTACTGCCGTATCACGCCCGAGGGCAAGCTCACGCCGTGTCCGTACATGCCCGTGGTCGCGGCGGACCTCCGCGTCACGAGCTTCGCGGAAGCGTGGCGTGCTTCGCCCGTGTTCCGGCAGCTGCGTTCGGGACAGCCGGGCGGCAAGTGCGGGCGGTGCGAGTACCGCGAGCTGTGCGGCGGCTGTCGCGCCCGTGCGTTCGCCGATACCGGTGACGTGCTCGCGGAAGACGCCTCTTGCGCGTACGAGCCGACCGGCGACGAGCCGGTCCTCGGCCGCCAGCGCGCCGTGACGTACGGCATGGCCGCGGCGCCGGAGCTCGAGTGGACGGACGAGGCACGTGCGCGGACGCAGCGGATCCCCGGCTTCGTTCGGGGTGTCGTCGTCGCACGAATCGAAAAGTACGCGCGCGAGCGCGGGCTCGCCCGCGTCACGCCCGAGCTGATGGACGAGGTACGGCGAACGTTGCCGGTCGACTTCTCGAAGCGGATGCCGTTCTTCATGCGGAACGGCGGTGAACGATGAGTTCCGCATTGCACGCGGGCACGAACAACCGCAAACGCAACCTGTACCTCGCCGCGGCGATTACGCTACTCGCACTGTCGTTCCTCTTCGCGCCGAGCGAGAGTGGGATGCTGTGGATGATGTGGCGCGACACGACGTGGCTCGCCGTCGGGTTTGTCGTGTTGGCCGTGTTGTTCATTGTGCTGTGGCGACGGTCGTCACGGAGCTGAGAACGAGCGGAACGCGCATGGATCGGGCAAATCGAATCGGAAGAGTCGTCGGCGTCGCCGCGGCGCTGCTGATGGTGGGCG
>JBOHRM010000639.1:0-9087 GCA_050732715.1 Longimicrobiales bacterium | reverse complement strand
GAACACGGGACGAGCTCGTTTCAAGCCTGCGCCGGCTGCGCGGGCAGGCCGTGCGCGCGGACGACATCGCGGAGCCGCATGCCGTTTCAGAACCCGGCGCGGCCATGGCGCCGCTGTCCGCCTCGATCGACGACTTCTGGCAGATCGATCCGACGTTCGATGGACTGCACGTCGTGCCGCGCGCCTCGGACACGCCCGACGCATTGCTGCGCCAGCTCGGCCCGCCGCCGGCCGCCGCCGGAGGCCGGCACCTGCTCGAACGCCTTGCCTCTGTTTACCGCGCGATGGCGGAGGGTGCGGAGAGGTTGGCATTCGTTGAGCCGGTCGGTCCGGCCGTTGCGGCGGAGCCTGGCTTGCGTGACGAGACCCGCGCACCCACACCGCGAGCGGCCGGAACGTCAGGAACCGGGCGCCGCCGTGGCTCGCCGCCAGCATCGGTGACGGGTGCGGGCGTCGCGGCGCGCCCGGGTCCGCGCTTCTACGTCATAGACATGCAAGACTTCGCAAACGCGGACGGCGTTCCGCTGCCTGCCGCCGCTCGCCGGCTCGCATCGTTTTTCGGATCGATCGTGAAGACGGCCACATCGATCACGCCGGGCATAGAAGTTCGCACGCCGCTGAAGTGCCGGCGCAGACTCGGCCGTTCGCCATGCCGCGGCCGCCTCATCGTGCGGCTTACCGAGGCACCGTCGGCGATCGACTGGCGATGCGCCAAATGCGGTGAGGCCGGTGTGCTGCGAGGTTGGGATTGCTCGGACCACGACCTCGGTAGTCGGCGCGCGGACCCGAGCGCCAAGAAGATCGAGATGACGCTGCTCGACGCCGACTATGACCTGCTGGCGACGCTCGACCTGGTCGACGTCTCCGCCGAGCAGCTCATCCGCGGCGCAGAATATCGGCCCAATGCGATCCGGCTCGTAGGCACGCCACAGGAGTTCGACGCGCTGCGCGCGGAGCTCTCGGCCGCGATCCAAGCGACGCGTACCGCCCCGAAAGCCACCCGGCTCCGCCGCTTGCGCCGCAGGCTGGCACACCGGTCACGGGATATGTCCAACCGTAAACAGACACTGTAACGCCGTCAGGCCTGTCACCCGATCGCCTCGCGCCTCCTCTCCTTCGGGTCCGGCTAGTCGTTGCGCAGGGCGACGTTCGGATCGACGGCGGCAGCGGCCCGCGCCGGGAGCAGCGTTGCGAACGTCACCACGGCGAGCAGGACCAGCGGCACGCCGAGGAACGTCAACGGATCACCCGGCGGAACCGTTCAGGGTGAACGCCCGGATCAAGCGAGCGAGCCCAAGGCCGGCGGCGATGCTGAACGCGAGGCCCGGCAGGGCGAGGCGCAGGCCGCGGCGCAGCACGAGCGAGAGCACGTCGCGGCGGGCGGCGCCGAGCGCCATGCGGATGCCGATCTCGCGCCTCTGCTGAGTCACCATGTACGCGACGACGCCGTATACGCCGAGCGCGCAGAGCAGCAGCGCGAGTGCACCGAGCGCGGTGGTCATGCTCGCCGCGAGCCGCTGCGGCAGCAGACCCAAGCCCGTGTAGTCCGCACCGACTGCATGGGCGTGAGGGACAGGCCGGGATCGATTTCCTGGATCGTCCGACGAACCGCCGTGGGGATGGCGGTACCCGAGCCGGCGCTCTGCACGAGCAGCGTGATGCTGAACCGGTAGTTCTGTGCGACCGGCAAGTAGACGAACGGCGCGGGCGTATCCGTGATGGCCTGGTTCTTCACGTCATCGGCGACGCCTACTATGGTGAGAACGGCCGCATCATCGGAGCCGACACGCAACGTCTCTCCCACCGCTTCCTCGCCTGGCCACACATGCTCCGCGAAGGTGCGGCCGACGATCGCGACCGGTTTGCTACCGTTGCGATCTGTCCCATTGAACGCGCGGCCAACGCGCACGGCGATACGGAGCGTCTCGAAGTACCCCTCGCTCACGACATTGTAGTCGATGAAGAGTCCTCCCTCCGGCTGGGTGGATTCGAAGCCCTCGGGAAACGCGACGGAGCCGTGCGAGCCGAAGTCCATGGGCAGGTCAACGGCGACGCTCGCCGCGGTCACACGCGGCAGCTCGCGGACGCGCTCGAGCAGCGTGCGCGTGAACTCGCGTCCGCGCTCGTCGTCATAGCCATCCATCGCCAGCTCAAGCGAGACCATGCGGACATCCGCGGGGTCGAAGCCGGTATCGATCGCGGCAGCGCGCTGGAGCGAGCGTAGGAACAGACCGGCGGACAGGACCAGGAGCAGCGAAAGCCCGATCTGCGCCATCACGAACGCACGGCGCATGCGGCCGGTGCTGCCGGCGTGCCGGCCGTCGTTCTTCAGGGCCGCGGTGAGCGCCGGCTTCGTGGACTGCAGCGCGGGCGCGAGGCCGAAGAGGATGCCGGTGCACAGCGCCAGCGCGAGGCCGAACGCGAGCACGAGCGTGTCCATCCGGAAATCGAGCTCGAGCGGGATCGGAACCGGCAGACGAATGCTCGACAGGAGGCTCGTGCCCCACGTCGCCATAAGCACGCCGCCGGCACCGCCGATCAGGAAGAGCACGAGACTCTCGGTCACGAGTTGCCGCACGAGCACTGCCTCCGCGGGCGGATCGTGGTCGAATGACATGCCTTGCTGCGGAATGATCGGATCCTCTGCAAACGGGGAGCGGATCGACTTAGATTTCGCTCGAGCCTATGTCGAGTCCCGTGAAGAAGGTCGAACCCCATGTTGCCGCAGAACACACGCGAATCCGCGGTCCGTCGAGAGGAGTTTCACCAAGCTCTCCGGACCTGGCTCGACGATTCACTCGATGATCGCATCGGCGATCCCGCCGGCCATGCGGGGCTCGCATGGTTCTGGGTGCGTCATGGCGGCGATCACTTCTACCTGAACGCGGATTCCAACCGCGCCGGGATCCGTCAATATCTCCGTGTCGTGATGGCGAACGCCGGAGATGCGGGTTGGTCCATGCGGAATTCCGTACCCGGCATCCGCGATCGCGTGGCCGTGGGGCCGAGGAGCGAGATCATCGATGGCTTCGAGTTCTATCGACACGTCCCGGCCCGCTGACCGCGCACGTCCGATCTTCACAGACGTGGCGCCGCGCGCTCAAACGGCCGATCCCGCGCGCCGTAGTGGCGGCGAAACCGCTCGGAGCGTTGCTCGGAAGCTCTCGAGATCATTGAGGCGAACGGCGCCAATCTCGTCGAGCACCGCGCCGTAGGCTGACGATGCCGCACCGCCGACCATAACCGCCAGATCCTTCGGCAGCGCCGTTCGAAGGCGGCGCAGTTCGTCCCCGACCGCCGGGTCTCCGCTGGGGAAAACGACGCTTAGCGCCACGGCTCGCGCACGCGCGCCGGCCGCAGCCTCGGCGATATCCTCCGCCGGCAGATCCGCGCCCAGATACGTCACCCGCCACCCTTCGGCCGCCGCGCTCGCGGCGGCGAGCAGAGCGCCGAGCTCGTGAGCCTGGCCCGCTGGAGTGGCGATCACGAGGTTCGGCGTCGCAAACGCCGAGGTTGCGTTCTCGATCACCCTCTCGAGCACTCGCCGTACGACGGGGAACGTCAGATGCCCGTGCACCGGGCGCAGCGTACCCTCGCGCCAGCGCGTGCCCACCCGCTCGAGCAGCCCGACAACGAACGCGTCGAGGAACGCCGCCGCGGGCAGCGCCACAGCCGCACGTCGGAGTGCGGCTTCGAGCGCCACCGCATCCAGCCGTTCTACGGCAGGGATGGCGTCGGCCAGAAAGTCGGCCGTTGAAACCTGCGTTGTCCGCTCAAGCTCCCGTGCCTTCTTGACCGCGAGCTCCGCCTGGATGTCCGCCTCCGCATCCTGACGCACGAGTGCGCCGAGCGCCTTCGTCGAGAACTCGGCCACCTGCCCGATGCTCCGTCCGGACAACGTGGCCTTGTAGAGGAGGCGGAGCCGCTCAATGTCGACATCCGAATAGAGGCGGCGGCCGCCCTCGGATCGAGACGGCGTCACCACCTCGTACCGTCGCTCCCAGGCGCGCAGCAGGTCCGCGCTGAGCCCGGTGCGCCGCGTAACGACCCGAATGGGGTGTCGGTGCCGATTCGAAGCTCTGCTCATGCTACAAGTTAGCGCGCAAGGCGCATGGGTGTCAAATATTTGTTCTGGACAATACCTTGACAAACATCGGCCGCTAGGCTAAACTCCGTTCATGGGAAGCTGGAAGCTAATGGGGCCCGGTTATCCGGTGCTGGCCTGGTCGGGGTCCCTCGCCAAAGAGAGGTATGTATGTTGTACGCAACTGCCATGACCGCCCCAGTATTTGGCCTTCGGCGGGAGATCGACCGGCTGTTCGAGAATACGTTCGCGCGAGGCCAAGCGGCGCGGAACGAGTGGGTCCCCGCGGTCGACATTCACGAGACCGATCAGGAGCTGAGCTTCGAGGTCGAGCTTCCGGGCATCGAGCCGGAAGACGTCGAGGTGACCGCGGCCGAGGGGGTCCTGACGATTCACGGTGAGAAAGCCGAGCAACTGAACGGGGCGAAGGACGGCCGTTACCACCTGACCGAGCGCAATTATGGGTTCTTCATGCGCCGGTTCCAGCTGCCACAGGGCGTTGACGGCGACAAGATCGAGGCCAGCGTGGACCGCGGCCTTCTCCAGGTTCGTATCCCGAAGGCGTCGCTGCCGGAGCCGAAGAAGATCATGGTGAAGGCCGGCGCCGACCTGAATCGTCGCCCGCGGCGGAGCGTTGGCGGCGGCGAAAGCAGCTAAACTCGCCGACGGAGGCAGTTGGGCACCGCAGTCAGAGTGACCGCTGGCGGCTCACCGTCGCGCAGCACCAGTTGAAGACCGCGAAACGGCGCAGGGCAAGAGCTCTGCGCCGTTTCCGTCTCCAATTCGTGCGCGGCGGATCCATCATGATCGATGCGTGCTACTGGAACTCCCGCTTGAACACCTCGAGCTCGGTTCGGAGCTCTGCCAGCTCGGCGCGCAAGGAGTCCACGGCCTGCTCGAGTGCATCGAGCCGACCCGGCTCCGCAGCTTCGGCTGAAGCCGGCGCCACGGTCTCCACCTGTGGTTCGCCCGAAAGCAGGTGCGCGTACCGCGCCTCTTTCTGACCGGGCTGCCGCGGCAGCGAAGCGACGAGCGGCGTGGACAATGTCATCAACGCCTCGAGTGTAACCTCGAGGTGCTTGAGATCGATGAACTCGAAGAGCCGCGAGGTTCGCGTCCGAATCTCGCCGGTCGTCTGTGCGCCGCGCAGCATCAGGACGCACAGGACGGCTGACTCTGCTGGATGCAGGTTCATCGACTCCGACATCATGTGCCGATACCGCTTCGCGCGCGAGTCGCTGCGATGCACTTCGCGGACGAGGGACCGTCCTGAGAGTTCTTTCAGGCTGCTCGACACCGTGGCTTCATCGAGTGCGAGGACGGGATCGCGATTCGATGTCTGGTTGCACGCAGCCACGATCGCATTGAGCGTGAGCGGATAGTTGTCGGGCGTCGTGCTCTCCTTTTCGATCAACGACCCCAGCACTCGAACGGCAACGATATCCAATGGCTCGTCCATCTCACTGCGATCGAAGGGTACTCGTTGAACTGCCGCCTGACGGGTGTCAATCACGTAGGACGATCTCGCCGCCTTTCAACACGAACCGCACATCGCGCAATGCAGAGATGTTCTGCGAGGGGTCGCCAGCGACCGCCACGAGGTCCGCGAGCAGTCCGGGCGCGATCGAGCCAACGCGGTCCGCGATGCCGAAGGTCCGCGCGTTGCCGGACGTCGCCACGATCAGCGCGTCCTGCGGCCGCATCCCGTACTCGACCATGAGCTCGAGCTCACGCACGTTGTCGCCGTGAGGGTAGACGCCGACGTCGCCACCGAAGCAAATCGTGACGCCGCTCTCGAGCGCCGCGCGGAAGCTGGCGCGCTTCTGCTGGATCCGTTCGGGCTCCGGGTCCACGCCTTTGCGCCAGCCACCGTACTGTAGGATCGCATCGGGCGCGGCGAGGGTGGGACAGAGCGCGACGCCGTTCGCCTTCATGAGCGCGAAGACCTCGGCATCGCCGCCATCGCCGTGCTCGATCGTGGCGACGCCGGCCCGCGCTGCGCGACGCATGCCCTCGGCCGTCGCGGCGTGTGCGACAACGTCGCGGTCCGAGCTGTTCGCGACGCGCACGATCAACGCCAGCTCCTCCTCCGTGAACGTCGGCATCGCCTCGCCCGACGGACCCCATCGGTAGTCCGCATAGACTTTGATGAAGTCGGCTCCCTTCCCGATCTGTTCGCGCGTCACACGGATGAGCGCATCCGTGCCGTCCGCCACCTCCGCGCCCAACGGCACGTCCGCCTCCGGGATGAAGCCCTTCGGCCCATAACTCCCCGTCGCCACGATCGCGGGACCCGCCACGATCAGGCGCGGTCCGGGGACCACGGCTTTCTCGATCGCCTGCTTCAAGCCGACATCGGCGTAGCCGGCGCCCTCGCTGCCTAAATCACGCACCGTCGTGACGCCGGCCTCGAGCGTGCGGCGCGCGTGAACGGTGGCGCGTGCCACGCGCTCCGCTCGCGACTCGCGCAGCACCTGGTCGTTCCAGGAAGTCTCGTTGTACGGGTGGAGCAGCAGATGCGAATGGCCTTCGATCAGGCCGGGCAACAGCGTCGTGCCCGGCAGCTCGACCCACTCGACGCCTTCGGGTACGGGGAGGGCGGCGAGCGGACCCGCCCCCGCGATTCGGCCGTCCTCCACCAACACGGACCACCCGTCGTGCATGGCTGCGCCATCGAACACGCGCTCGGGCTGAATCAGGTAGACCTGGCCCGACGCGGGCCCCGCAATCACCATCCCAAGGCAGCACAGTACGCGGGCGGAATGTATTCGCACGTCGCTCATAGACCGTTCAAGCTACAGGGATACGCAACGCCTCGCACGAAGCGGAATCAAGAGGCGCTCACGCCAGCCGTGACATCGGCAACCCGAATGTGCATATTGGCCCCGGCTGCCCACCGCAACTCCTGGCGAGGGTGTTCAGACCGATGACTCATGAAACTGCGGTGGCGGCAACGTTCGCGCATCGACACGAGGCCGAGTTCGCACGGGAGACCTTGCGCGCGGCAGGAATCGAGTCTGTTCTGATTGCTGATGACGCCGGCGGGGCCTATGCCGGACTCTCTTTCAGCGGACCGGTCCGCCTGATCGTCCGCACCGAGGATCTCACGCAGGCGAGGGCGGCTCTCGAGCAGCCGGGCCCTCACGGGGCGTAACCACCTTGCGAGAAGCATGATCTCCCGCCATTGGCGCGGGCTTGCCAAGCCCACGCACGCCGAGCCTTACCTGGACCATCTGCGGCGCGACACGTTCCCAGCGCTTCATGCGATTCCGGGGTTCGTCGATGCAACGGTGCTGCGACGAGACCTGGCGAAAGGCGTCGAGTTTTTGGTCGTGACTCGTTGGACATCTCTCGATGCCATCGAGCAGTTTGCCGGTCCGGACTTCGAGCTTGCCGTGGTCCCGGAGACGGTTCAGGAGATGATGACCGAGTACGATCGATCGGTGCGGCACTATACGATCATAGACGCTGTGGTCGGCGCCTAGCCGGCTACCGTTCGTTTCGCGGCAGCAGAACGTGGACCACGTTCGCACGTCGCTCACGGGCCTCAATGACCGATAAGGTTGCGGGGATTCGACGTCGCCGTAAACTTTTCGAACGTGCGAGTTGTCGTAAAACGCTTGCACTTTGCGTCCGGCCGATCATCGTCCCGTGCAAGGGGGTCGACTATGCCGAGCCTCAGCGGTTTTCGATGCGCCTGCCTGTCGATTGCGAGCCTCGTCGTTGGCGCTTGCGGGGCGCGCGATGCGCCGGCCACCGCCGTCGCGGTGCGCGACACGCTCGCGGACGGCACGGTGCGCGTCCGCTACGCTTCACTGCCCGCCCCGACCATCGCACCGCTCGAACCCGAGCTGTCGATCGGCGTGATGGACGGTGAGCCGCACGAGATGTTCGGCGACGTCCGCGGCATCGAGGCCGGCGCCGATGGCACGATCTACATCCTCGACTACCAGGCTTCCGAGGTGCGTGCGTTCGACGCCGATGGGACGTTCCTCAGGCTCGTCACCAGCCGGGGCCAGGGTCCGGGTGAGCTGACCGAGGCGAACGGCCTGGTCCGCGCCGCCGACGGCACACTGTGGATCCAGGATCACGGCCAGTGGCAGATGATCGGTGTGAGCCCGGACGGCGAAGAGGTGGCGCGGTTCCCTATGCACGTCCGGTCCTACGGTTACATCTGGAACGGCGCGCTCGATGATCACGGCCGGTTCTGGAAGCCGGCGACCCATTCGGACGAGGAGCGCGTGTACCCGCCGAGAACCGGACTGAACGAGGGCCAGGCGCGTTACTACTTGAAGTGGTTCGACCCCGGCTCCGAGCGCACCGACTCGGTCTACTCGGGACAACGAGCGTATAGGAGCTACGTCTCCCAGAATACCTCAGGTGGCTACAGCTACCGAGGCATTCCGTTCTCTCCGAATCCGATCACCCTGGTCGATCCCGCCGGCGGCTTCTGGACGACGTCGACGGAAGCTTACCGTCTGGTGCGGCTCGACGAGCGCGGAGACACGATCATGGTGCTCGAGGTCGACATCGCGCCTCTTCCCGTAACTGAGACCGACCGTGCGCAGTACGTGGATGAACTGGTGGAACGAGCTCCGGACCAGCGCGCG
This sequence comes from Longimicrobiales bacterium, assembly GCA_050732715.1. Taxonomy (GTDB): domain Bacteria; phylum Gemmatimonadota; class Gemmatimonadetes; order Longimicrobiales; family RSA9; genus JBOHRM01. Next base: position 393 of record JBOHRM010000639.1, on the reverse strand, counting down.
GCCGCCGAAGCGACGGTCGCGCTGGCGCCCGAAACCAAGCCCGTGCTGGACCAGCTGGTCATAGACGACGCGGGGCGCCTCTGGGTGCGGCGTGTCATGAGAGAGAGTGAAGGGCGCCTATACGACGTCTTCACGCGGGACGCGGAATACGTGGGTTCGGTGGCGCTCGCGTTCCAACCGGCGCCCTACTTTCCGCCGAAGATCAGGGACGGCCGCCTCTACACGCTCGTCCTGGATTCGCTCGACGTTCAGGCGGTCGTCCGCGTCGCGGTCGATGGCGCCATCGCCGTCGATCCGTGACCCAGTGCCCGCTGAGATTCTGATCGGGCATGAAGGTTTTGGCGCCTCAGGCAAGTCCGTCTTCGGTCTGATCCCCCGCTTCCTGAGGCTCAC
>JBOHRM010000638.1:0-14973 GCA_050732715.1 Longimicrobiales bacterium | reverse complement strand
GGGCCGATGGCCGGCGACCGGCGAGGTCGACATCATGGAGTACTATCGCGGGATGCTGCTCGCGAATGTCGCCTGGGCGAGCGCCGAGCCCGGCCGGGCTCGCTGGGCCGACACACGCCATCCGATCGCCGAGCTCGGCGGTTCCGACTGGGCCGATGAATTCCACGTCTGGCGGATGGACTGGAACGAGGACGAGATCCGGCTCTACGTCGATGACACCCTGCTGAACACCGTCGACCTCGATGAGACGTTCAATGAGGACGGCACCGGCACGAATCCGCTCCGTCAGGCGCACTACCTCATCCTGAACCTCGCCGTCGGCGGCACGAACGGCGGCGATACCGGAGCTACCGATTTCCCGGCACGCTACGAGATCGACTACGTCCGCGTGTACCGCGAGGCCCCGTAAGCGGCGCGCAGGCACGGAATCGCGCAACGCGCCCGACTGGCCTACAGACGGCTCGGGGTTCAGGCGCCCACTGCGTTGACCATATCGAAGATCGGCAGGTACATGGCGACGATCATGCCGCCGACGACAATGCCGATGAGCACGATCATGACGGGCTCGACCGCACTGAGCAGCGCGGCGACGGCGGTGTTGACCTCGTCATCATAGAAGTCTGCGATCTTGCCGAGCATCTCATCGAGGCCGCCGGTCTGCTCGCCGACGTTGATCATCTGCACGACCATGGGCGGGAACACGCCGGCGTTGTCGAGCGGCTGGCTGATGGTGTCGCCGCCGGAGATGCTGGTGCGCGCTTCCATGATCGCGTCGTGCAGGACGCGGTTGCCGGCGGTGCGCGCTGTGATCTCGAGACCATCGAGGATTGCGACGCCGGACGAGACGAGCGTGCCGAGCGTGCGGGTGAACCGCGCGATCGCGCTCTTGCGCAGGAGGTTGCCGAAGATCGGCGCGCGCAGCAGCAGCCGGTCGATGATGAGCCGGCCGTTCGGCGTCTTGTAGTAGCGGTGGGCGAGGGCGGCCGCGCCGATGATCGCGCCGAGGAAGACATACCATCTCGCCTGGAGCAGCTCGCTCAGCATGATCACCAACCGCGTCGGCACGGGAAGCGCGACGCCGGCGCTCGCGAACATCTCCTGGAACGTCGGGATGACGAAGGCGAGCAGGATCGCGACGGCGCTCGCCGCGACGGTCAGGATCACCGCGGGATAGATCATCGCGCCCTTGATCTTGCGTTTGAGCGCGTCGGCCTTCTCGAGGAAGACGGCGAGGCGATTCAGGATGGTGTCGAGTATGCCGCCGGCTTCGCCTGCCGCGACCATGTTGACGAACAGGTCGGTGAACACCTTGGGGTGCGCGCGCATCGCGTCGGCGAGCGTCTGGCCAGACTCGACGTCGTAGAGCACCTGCCGAATGACCTTCCGCAGCGTCTTGTTCTCGGTTTGCTTCGCGAGGATGTCGAGGCTCTGCACGAGCGGCAGGCCCGAGTTGATCATGGTGGCAAACTGTCGTGCGAAGACGGCGACGTCGCGCGTGCGGACGCGAGCGCCGATCGCCGGCGGCGTGAACGATTGCCGCTTCTCCTCGATCCTGATCGGGATGAGACGGCGGCGGCGGAGGAAGCCGACGACGTCGCCACGGCTGGCCAGCTCGACCTCGCCGGCGTGCGTCTCACCGCTGGCGCTCCGCGCCGAGTACTTGAACGTGGGCATGTCGGCTCTTCCTTTGGGTTCCGGGTTCCGAGTTCCGGGTTCTGAGCGCCAGGTTGGAGTTGCGCGTTCGAGATCGGGCTAAGAGGGCATGGGTTGGCCGGTGATGCGCAGTAGCTCGTTCGGGTCACGCGAGTGCCGGACGCACGCCTCGAGCGAGACCTCGCGTCTAAAATATAGTTCGTGGAGCGCATCGCTGAGCGTCTGCATGCCGTGCTTCTTGCCGGCCTGCATGATCGAGTAGATCTGGTGAACCTTGTCCTCGCGGATGCAGGCGCGGATCGCGGGTGTGCAGACCATGATCTCGCACGCGGCGACACGCCCGCGGCCGGTCGCGCGCGGCACGAGCGACTGTGTGACGACGCCTTCGAGCACGAGCGCGAGCTGGGCGTGCACCTGTGCCTGCTGTGCCGGCGGAAACACGTCGATGACGCGGTTGATCGTCTCGGCGCACGAGTTCGTGTGCAGCGTCGCGAAGGTAAGGTGTCCGGTTTCGGCGATGGTGAGCGCGGCCCGGATCGTCTCGAGGTCACGCATCTCGCCGATCAGCACGTAGTCGGGGTCCTGGCGCACCGCGTGCTTGAGCGCGGCCGCGAACGACGGCGTGTCCGTGCCGATCTCGCGCTGACTCACGATGCACCCCTGGTGCGGGTGCACGAACTCGATAGGGTCTTCGACGGTCAAGATGTGGCCGCGCCGCTCGCGGTTGATCTTGTCGAGCATCGCCGCGAGCGTGGTGCTCTTACCCGAGCCCGTCGGGCCCGTGACGAGGACGAGTCCGCGCGGCCGCTCGGTGAGCCGTTCGATGACCGGCGGCATGCCGAGCTCGTCGAGGCTCGGCACACGGAAGGGAATCCGGCGCAGCACCATCGCCACACTGCCGCGCTGGCGGTAGATGTTGCCGCGAAACCGCGACACGTTCTCGATGCCGAACGAGAAGTCGAGCGCCTGCGCGATCTCGAAGCGCTTCTTCTGCGACGCGCTCAGGATCGAGTACGCCATGGCCTGCGTGTCGTGCGCGCCGAGCACGCGGTCCATCGTGACGTTCGTGATCCGGCCGTCGATGCGCAGCTTCGGCCGTTCGCCGGCCGTGAGGTGCAGGTCGCTGGCGCCGCGCTCGATCATCTCGTCGAGCAACGTGCGAAGGCCTGGCGCGTCCAAACGGTCCATGGGCTCACCATCCCGTGCGGACCCGTGGCTTCAGCTTCGAGAGCAGCACGGGCCCGATCCCGCGGACCTCCACGAGCTGATCTACCGAGCGGAACCCGCCGATCGAGTCACGCAGCGCGATGATCCGTTGCGCGAGCGCCGGTCCGATGCCGGGCAGCTGCTCCAGCTCGGCCAGGCTGGCGCGAGTCACATCGATCGGGCGTGCCGGCTTGTCCGGACCGCGGGCGTTGCTCGCCGCAGCGGGGAATGGCCGGGCGGACGCTGGCGGCAGCGTCAGATGTTCCGCCCACGCCTCGATCGAGGCCGGCCCGACGCCGGGCACGCGATCGAGGTCGGCGATCGAGCCGTACCGTCCAGTCCGCTCCCGGTGCGCGATGATCCGCTCCGCGACGGCGCGTCTCATACGCGGGAGCCGGAGCAGCTCGTCGAGCGACGCCGTGTTCGCATCGATCCGTTCGCCCGCGGCGAGCCGCTCGACCGGCGCGTCCTTCTGCGCGATTGCGTCGCGGCTCGCCGCCTCGAGCGCGGCCACGTCCACCCCCGGCGCGTCCAGCGCGATCGGCTCGGGCCGGTCGAGCAGTCGCGCGCCAATCGACAGCGCGATGAGCAAGGCGATGAAGCCGAGCGCCCGCGATTCCTCCGTCGTGAGCTTCATCTCCCGTTCGAACCCCCTGGATCGCGTCAGTGGGTCGGCCCCGGCGCGGCCGCGGATCGGCGCCCCGGCCGCGGCCCACAGCGCGAACGTGCGTAGCGGCATGGGGCATTGGAATGGCAGGATGGGACAGCTTGCCGAGCGGCTGACTCACGGCGGCGACCCTCACCGACACCGGGAGGGCCGCCTCAACCGATCGCGATCACCAAGAAGCGGATCGACTTCGACTCGAGATTGTGGGGCTTTCCTTCCTACTCAGTCCTCAATGCCGCTGGGGCGGCACCGTCGAATCGATGAAACGTTTGGGCCGGTAAGGAATCCTCTCGCTAAGGCGCCAAGCTCGCCAAGGGTACGCCAAGATCGCTCGGGAACGATCTTCGCGTTCCCTTTGCGCACTTCGCGTCTTTGCGAGAGCATTCCTACCACGCGCCGTACCGTGAGCCATCGGGTTTCTAGTCAGCTCCCAACGCCGCGGCGTGCCGCGACACCGGCGATAGGCTGAAGGTCAGAACGGGAGTGGGTGGCGGGGCAACTCGCGACTCGGAACTCGGAACTCGGAACTCGGAACTCGATTCTAGCTCACCCGCCGCGGTAGACCAGCGCGGTCACGACTTCGCCGACCGCGCCGAGGCCCTGCGGCGAGGTGTTCTCGACGGTGTCGTCGAGCGTGTGCCAGTACATGTTGCCGGGGCCGTATTCGAAGTCGATGATGTCGATCGTGCGGATGCCGGCGCGGTTGAGTGGGATATGGTCGTCGGTGATCGAGCTGCCGTTGCGGCGCGGGAACACTGCGCCGTGGCCGAGCTCCTCGGCGAGGGCCCACACGCGGTCGACCACCTCGGGCGCGTACGACTGCGAGTTCCTCTCGATCGGGAAGACGGGATCCCGATCGCCGACCATATCCAGGAGGATGCCGTAGTACGGAGCGTAGCCGGGCGGCAGGTTCGCGGCGAAGTACTTGGCGCCGAGGTACATGTTGCTCGAGAACGGACCGTAGTCCTCGCCGTCCGTGAACAGCAGGTCGACGCCGATCGGCGGCGGCTCGGCCGCGAGCAGCCGAGACAGCTCGAGCAAGACGGCGACGCCGCTGGCGCCGTCGTTCGCGCCGAGGATCGGTTGTTCGCGCAGGTCCGGGTCGCTCTCCGCGTCGGCAGTGGGCCGCGTGTCCCAGTGTGCGAGGAGCAGCACGCGTTCGGGCACGTCCGGCCGGAACCGCGCGAACACGTTGGTCAGCTCGACGTCGACCCCGCCGGCATCGTGCGTAAAGCTCTGGAGGATGACGGTGTCCGCGCGCTGACGCAGCAGCTCCGTCATCCATTCGAGCTGTTCGGCGTGGCCGGGCAGACCTGGCGCGCGCGGCCCGAACCCGACCTGCCGCTTCACTAGCTCGAACGCGCTGTCGGCCGAGAACGCGGGGACGTCGACGTCGGCGTTCGAGACCATGCCGTTCGGCCGGCCGGCGTCGGGACACGCCATCGCCAACGCTACCAATGCAAGGATCGGATAGGGCGCACGCGACCCGCCGCGGGCCGGGTGCAAACGCCGGCGGCGCGGGGATCGCTGGCCTGATGGGTTCGGCTGCTGATGCTTCATCACGGTCGAGAATACGATGGTCGGCCCGTTGGCGGCAATCGCCCGCCTCGCTCGGCGGCGTGCCTTCGAGGCCGCCCCGCGCACCGGATACGGATCCGCCCGAGCGGCATAGATTGCCTGTCGTCACCGTGCGTCGTGCCCGGCGGCTGCATCCCGATCCCCCGTCCGGTCATGGCACGGCTGTGATGCTTGCAGCCTTGCCTCGCTCGCGCAAGAACTCGGCTCGTAGGCGCCCAAGCATCGCGCATCCGTCCTGGCGGAGCATTCGCTCGAATTCCGCGAAGCCGCGCGTGACTCCTGGGCCCAACGCGGGCGCGCCGCTCGCTATGCGGGATCCGCGCGGGCGGTGAGCTGCTCCCTACGCGGGCGGTGATAGACCCAGCAGGCCAAACAGCTCGTCGGCGGTGAACACGCGCTGCGGATCGAGCGAGACGCGATCCACCACCGAGTCGAACAGTGCTTGCTTCTCGCGGATGAGTTGGTCGATGCGCTCCTCGATGGTATGCTCGGTGATATAGCGATATGCCGTCACTGGCCCGGTTCGACCCAGCCGGTGCGCGCGGTCCTCGGCCTGGCGCTCGACGGACGGGTTCCACCATCGATCGAAGTGGAACACGTAAGACGCCTCGGGTAGATCGAGGCCGAACCCGCCGGCTCGCAGTGACACGATCATGAACGTGTCCGGTGGGCCTTCGCGGAACCGCCGTATCGCGTGGTCCCGCTCGGCGATCGTGAGCGCGCCAGTGTATGTGATCGGTGCGAATCGCGCGAGCCGTGCTTGCAGTTTCGCGATCCCGCTGTCATCCACGAATTGCGAGAAGACGAGCGTCTTGTAACCCGCCGCGCGGAGCGTTTCGAGTCGGTCCTCGAGGTCGTCGAGCTTGGCCGATGCGCCGGTTTCGGGGTCGAAGTTGCAGACCTGCTTGAGCCGCAAGATCAGTTCGAGCACGTGCGTCACCGTGACGGTCCGGCCGAGTCGGCGCAGCCACAGCAGCCCCTCGTCGCGCGCCCGCTCGTAGGACCGGCGCTGCTCCGGTCGCAATCCAACGGGCAGGTCGATCTCGATCCTGGGCGGCAGTTCCGGCAGCACATCGGCCTTACGACGCCGCAACTGCACGGACGCGTGGACCGCGAGGAGTCTGTCATCCGGCTCGAAGCGAGGCGGCGCCATGCCATCGCGTAATGGTGTGAGAAACTCGCAGATGGAAGCGAGGTCATCGAGCCGGTTCTCGAGCGGCGTGCCGGTGAGCGCCCACGCTCGCTGGCGCGGGATACGCTTGCAAGCGCGTGAGAGGTCTGTGTCGCGGTTCTTGATCTTCTGCGCCTCGTCGAGCGCGACGACGCCCCAGACTCTTCGACGCGGCGGTGAGTGCGGGTTGTCCGTGAGGTCTGATCGCAGCGTCTCGTAGCTCGTGAGGAAAACGTGGGCCGGCGCGCGCCATTGCCATGCGCGTTCCGCGGCCGAGCCGCGAATCAGGCTGATGCGCAGCTCGGGCGCCCAGGCGCGCAGCGTGCGCGACCACTGCGTCATGATCGCGGCCGGCCCGACGATGAGCGCGTCTTCGATGTCTCGGCGACGGAACAACACACGCAACGCGGCCACGGCCTGCACGGTTTTGCCCAGGCCCATGTCGTCCGCGAGGAGCAGCGTGTCTCGGCCGAGCAGCGCGGCGATGCCCTCGCGCTGGAACGGCCGAAACACGTGGGGCCAGCGGACAGCGGGTGGATCGCGTAGATAGTATCGGGCGGGGGGCAACGTAAGCGCTCGATAGGCGACGACCGATCGCTCAGCGAGGGCGTCGGCAAAGAGGGCGTGTGTATGCGTGGTCGCCGGACGGACCACGCCCACACGTTCTATGCGCTCCGGGTCACGCGCGGCGCGCCACCAGGTCATGACTCGGCCACGCCGTCATCGATCACTGCGTCCAACGCGCGGGCCGCCCGCTCGAATGAGTCCAACACCAGATCCAGAGCGTGCAGCCGGTCGAGCGCGCACTGCGCGGCGGGCGCAATCGGCGGGGCGCTATCCGTGTCCGCTGCGCGGCCGGCCGATCGGGCCGTGATCCACCACCAGCTCGCTCGATGGCCGGCGGCCGCGCCACCCACGGCCGCGACGGGGATGTCGACGTGAACGCGATGCTGGAACAGGCGATCGTCTACGTCATCCTGGAGGAACAGCAACAGATCGGGCGTGGTCTCGCAGCGCTCGAACAGCGCGAGAACGACGAGGCGAGCGGCGTGCATCGTCGGCTTGTTGTCCGCACAGAGCAGAGGCACTGGCGATTCGATGCGCGTAAATGCGAACTCGATTGGCTCGCCAATGCCGTTGGTGATCAGCAACCCGCCGCGCACGTGGTGCCCGCCCGGATCAGGCCGAAGCCGGAGGAACGCGATCCGCTCGAGCGCGGCAGGGTCATCCAGCTCGCGGAACGGGACCGGCATGCCACACTCAGTCCACCCCGCGGTCGCCCCAGTCGTCCTCGACCGACGTCAGGTCCTTGTCCTCGCGGAAGTCGGCGATGACGCTGTCGACCTCGATCTCTGGGCGGTGGCCCGGATACAACCGGCGCAGATCCCAATCGTAGATCCAGCGGCGCACGTACTGGCGCATGGGGAGGCTCCCATCGAGCTGCTCGACCGCCAGCTCCGGTGGAGCCCAGTCGTACGCGGCTCCGTGGAGCTCACGAAGCCGTACGTACGTCTGCGTCAGCACGTTCAGGTCGGGCGGGTCGAGCAGCAGCGTGCTCTCCCGCCGGAGCTGACGCATGCCGATCTCCGCGCGTCGCGCGAGATCCTCGTCTCCAGCCTTGCCGCGTACTCTGAGGCGGTTCGGCGCCTGATCGAAGTCTCCTTTGTCCTCGATCACGGCGGAGCCGAAATCCTGGCTCACGGTGAGCACCGCGGCGATGCCCGGGATTGCCGCAGGTTCATGAGGGTCGACCCACCGCGTGACCTCCGCGTACGACTGCGCGCGCTGGAGCAGTGAATATCGCCCGATCAGCTCGATCTCATCGAGCAGCAGCACCCAGCCCGCATAGCCCGCGGCACGGATGAGCCGGGAGGCGAACAGAAATCGCTGGAGTGCGAGCTCCTTCTCCGTGATCTTCGGGAAGGCATAGGTTGCAGCCTCGCCGACCGCTTTCAGCTCTCGCCGCAGCTCGCTCACGTTCAGCTTGTCGCCGGCCCAGAAGCGCACGATCCGGTCCAGTAGCGCGAGATCGCCGCGCGTCTCATTGTACAGATACAACGAAGCCGCGAATCGGTCGTTGATGCCGGACTCCGGGCTGTGCAGCCATTCCGAGAACGCTCGATAGTCGGCTGTGTCGCGACGGGTGGACAATGCGTCGGCGATCTCGTCCAGCGCCGCCCCCTTGCGATCGGGCAACCGCGCGCTATGGACGGCTGTCCGGAACACCTTGCCCACGTCGTGGAGCGGCGTTTCCTTGCTGATCACGACTTTGCTCGCGACGTAGTTCCTCTCGAGCGCCGCGTGCTGGAGGTATTCGAGCACGTGAGACTTGCCCGAGCCGAAGTCGCCCGATACAACGAGCCCTCCGGCTGCTCCGCCTTGTCTGGTGAGGCCGAGCCGGTTCAGAAATGCGGCCTCGATCGCGGCGTGACTCGAGCCCAACTCGCGAACGGCGTCGCGATTGGGCACACCCGAGCGAAGCGCCTCGATCGCCCGTTTGGCACGAATTCCGTTGTCCTTCACGCCGGCCTTCTTTCCTGACTCACGGCCTCGGCGGCACTCGGCATTGCAGATAGCCGGACGAGCGCCGCGAGCGGGTTCACTCGGCGCCGGTCACGTACCTCATCGGAAACGCGATACCGTAGTGCCAGGTACGATTCAAAGCCGCGAGCGTGAGCGTTGTCGAGGACCTCGGGATCGCAAATCACAACGACCAGGCAGCCCTCGAGTTCATCGGTTCCGTCGATGAGCTGGCGAAGGACCTCGTAAGCATCGAGCACTGCCGCCTTGGTGTAGTACGCGCCGCTCGCCGCATCGACACGTTTCGCGACCGCGAGCCGGCGGATGTCGAGCGCCAGCACGAGCCCGCGCGTGCCGGTACAACGCAACCAGTGCGTCAGGGAAGAGAACATGTGACGCGCGTTGGCGCGCGTGATCTTCTGGTATATCCGTGCCTCGCCGAGTGCCGCGATTCGCCTCAGCTCGCCCGTGAGCCATTCGATCACGGACGCGCGCGTGGTCTGTGCGGCCGGGCCGGGGTCAACGGCGGCCTGGCACAGCCGCATCATCGCGATGCGGAACTCCTTGGCCATGCCGAAGTCGTGGTTGATCGCCTGCTGAAGCCAGCGATTGTATTGGAATGACAGTTCGGGCGCTTCGTAGCCGTGATCGCGAGCGATGCGCTCGAAGTCGAGGCTCGTGCCCGCTCGGGCGTCGCCAAACCCGAGCTGGTCGAGCGCGCGGCGCGCAAACGCGCGGGCGCGGTCATCCCAATCGAGCTGGCGCGCGATATCGAAGAAGATATGCTCGATCCGGTCGACCCGCTTCGACGCGGAGTCGACGAACGCGAACGCATAGCCGGCGTCCGTCGCTTCCCGACGCAACGGCGCGGGCAGGTCGTGCGGGGTCGTCGCATCGAGCGGGACCACGAACTTCACGGCAGCACCACCCTCCGCAATGAAGGAATCCAGGTATTCATTGCGCAAGAGGTCGAGGTACTGGAGCGGTTGCATAGTCATCGGTCGAATGCGATCGCGTAGTAGAACCTCAGCTCGTCGTTCTGCGTCACTGTCGCAAGCGCCCGCGATCCCCTCGTGCCAGTGGCCGCGGGCAGGCGAAGCGTAGAGCCGTCTTTCGTCCGCTTGACGCCGCTACGATCGAGCAGATGGACGTCGCGCGCAAACTCCTGCTTCGAGTACTCTCGGCCGCTGCCCGGCAACATCGTGAGCACACCGTACACGTCCACTAACGGCACGTCGGCGCCGGCTCGCTTGCCTCGCCTCGCCAACTCGTAGTCGTACCCAGTCCTCAGCGCCTCTATGAACGCCTCGGGCTTGAAGCGGGGCGGCTTTTGGCGAGCCGCCTTCAGCCGCTGGACGAGGACCGATGGCCGAATACGGCGCTCGCGTTTCCGATCGATCTCGACTGCGGCGTCTGCGGCGACCACGCGGATCACCGAAGGGTACGTCAGTAGCCGCCCATCGCGCTCGATGATCGCAAACTCATGGGCTTCGGCCATTTCGCCCAACTCCCGAGCGAACCCGTCCGAGTCGAGATACTCCGATTCGTCGAATCGCCAGCCGTCTGTGAGCTCGACCGTGGCCTCGTGCGCCTCGGCGTCCGACATCTTTGCGGTTTCCAACGTCCTCGTCAGGTCGCGTAAATTGCCGCTCGCCGCCGCAGCACGCACTTTCCGCAGCTGTTTGACGTGCGCATTCGCCGATCGTAGTGCGCGTTCGGCATCGGCTTCGGTGCGCGTGAGGGCGGCTTCCAGCGTTGCCGGGGCGTCGCTTCGTTCGACCACCTCGTGAAACCTTCCGTCAGCGGTTGCTGGTCGGCCCAACCTGTCAGCCAACTCGAGTGGTGTCGAGGGATGCTCCGCAACTGGAACAGCCATTGATGCGCCGCGGGTCGCAAGGCTCGATCCACGACCGCGCCTTGCGATTGGCTCCCGGAGCAACCTATGCGTGTGCGCCACGCGGGACAAGCTACCGCCCGTCATCGCGGCGTGACGAGCGGCGTGACGATAGGAAGCGTGGGATCAGAGCAACGGTTGCAGCCTTGCCTCGGCGCCGCGAGAATTCGCCGGCAAAGCGGGCAGCCGAGCCGCGGGTGAGGATCGCCGGGGCACTGCGGAAAGCGGCACTCGAGGGACGCCCGGCGTCCGCGGTCGTTATACAGGATCCGCACGTTCGGCGATCAGATCTTCGACGAGCTGTCGGGATCGTTCGCTCAACGGTTCATCGGGGAAGAACCGTCCTACAACCTCGACAACCTCATCGAGTGCCCGAAGATCGAGAGCCTTCAACAGTAGACGTAGGTCGTCGGCATCCCGTACAGCTCGGGCGGCCCGGACCTTCATGGCAAGAAGGTGCTCGGGCGGCGTGATCAGCACGCGTAGGTTCGGATCGTCATAGACCGGTGTGCCCCGACCCGCTCGCCCGGACACGTAGCTGCCCGCCTGGTTGTTGAGCCACGACCGCGGCAGCCCCAACTCGTTGGCGACCTCCGATGCCGCTTCGAGAACGGGTCCGTCCGGTCGGAACAGCGCATCCACATCCCGCGTCGCGGCGCGCGCATCATACGCGAGAACCATGGCCGCGCCGCCGAATACGTGTAGCTCACCGACGACTCGCCGACGAGCCAGTTTCCTCGAGAGGAGCGCGAACGCTCGTTCGAGCAGCTCGCGGTCGAGCAGCCGATCCGCCATCACGCGGCGCTTAGGTCATGGCGGTCGAGCAGCACGCCGCGGCGGCGGTACGAGGCAGGCGCATGTACGAGCGCCCGGGACCGCGCCGAAGGCAGATCGCTGACCCACCAGAATCGATCGAGGAACCGATTGCGACCGTGAACCCACGCGGGCGGGACGATGCGCGCGCGCACGCAGAGATCCTCGGCTATCGCGGCAAGCAACGCGTCGAACCGGGCGTCGCCCGTGAGCTCGGGCTCGCCCGCCACGAGCAACATTAGTGGATGACCATCTTCGGCCGCACTGCGAAGGAACTCGAACACCAAGCGCCAACGCTGTGCATCTCCGGTCGCCTCCCGAATCCGCCCCGATAGGTCCGTCAGCCGAAACAGCTGTGGATCGGCCTCGATCCCGAGGTCAAGCCGATGTCCCGACGCACGAATCATCCGCTCCAGCACCGGAACCGTCGGTTCGCGTGCGCCTGTTTCATACGCGGCGATCGCAGACTGGCTCGTGTCCGCGAGTCGTGCCAGCTGCGCCTGAGACAATCCAGCGTTCCGTCGGGCGCATTTGAGTATCCGTGCGGCGCTTGGTTGCATAATATCGGATTGTAGATAATTTCTGTCAGGCATGCAAGGTGCCGCCGCGGTCAGCTTCAAAGGAACGGGGACGGCGACGGCGAACGACAACGGGTTGCCGAGCTGGGCCGGCGCGGCGATCATCTGCGCATCAACCCTTTCTCGGCTTACGTACTCATGGGTCTGTCCATATGATCGGCTTGGTGCACGGAAGTAGACGATGGAGTCCCGGTCGAGTGATCGGTCAATCATTCGCGATCCTCGCGGGGGTAGGCGCTTGGGCGGCGGGTGCGTCCGCGCAAGAGACGCCAGCGACGCCGGCGCTGTTGCTCGAGCCGTCGCATCCGGAGTGGTCCCGAACTGCGCCGCCGGTTTCGCGCGTGCGTTTCGAGACGAGCAAGGGCGTGTTCGTGCTCGAGCTGATCCGCGAGTGGGCGCCGATTGGCGTCGACCGCTTCTACAACCTCGTCCGTTTCGGTTTCTACGACGACGCGCGGTTCCACCGCGTCAGCCCCGGCTACATCGTGCAGTTCGGCCTGAACGGAGATCCGGCGGTCACGGCCGCGTGGCGCGGCCAGCAGCTCGCCAATGATCCGCCGCGTTCCGACAACCGGCGCGGCACGTTTGCGTTCGCGATGAAGGGACCGAACACGCGGCTCACCCAGATCTACATCAACCTCGGGGACAACAGCCGAAACGACGACGAGCCGTTCACGATGCTCGGCACCGTGGTCGAGGGGATGGAGGTGCTGGACTCGTTGTATTCCGCCTACGGCGAGTCATCGGGGAGCGGCATGCGCCAGGGCCGCCAGGGACCGATCGAGGCAGGCGGCAACGCCTACCTCGACCGCGAGTTCCCGTTGCTCGACCGCATCATTCGGGCGTGCGTCATCGCGCCGGCGCCGAGTTGCACCTCGCCGTAGCAAACACCCACGGTGCGGTCAGCGTAGACCCAGCGCCGTGGCCAATTCGGTAAGCCGGTCGTCGAACGTTTCGAGCCGAACGGCGCGACCCGTCTTCTGTCCCAGATACAGTTCGAGCAGCACGCTCGAATCGACGTAGATCATCGGAATCAGCCGCCGGATCGAACGTCATCCAGGATACCGGGCAGATCAATCCCCTGCGGAACACCGGGGACCGGTCCGGCAGCGGGGCTTGGGACCTTTCGACGCGGCAGCCGAACCTTTCCGGCGATGGCGAGCCGAGTCAGCGCTTCATCTTCCGAGACCACAGGCACCCCACGACCGGCGGCGGCGCGAGCTGTGCCACGACACGACCTCGATCCGTGACCAGCACCGTCTCGCCTTCAGCGACCACGCGAAGGTACTCGCTGAATCGATTTCGGACTTCTCGAACGCCGCCGGCTCTCATACCCCTGGATGTAGCGCCGAGCGCTACATCCGCCAAGCTACGTGCGGCGGCGTGCGCAAGAGGTTGGGGCCAGGGTTATCGATCCGGGCGCGGGTGATTGGCGATGGGCGAGACGTCGGGGCCGGGAGGATGTCGATCCAGGTGCGGGGTGTTCGTAGGATCAATGGGCGCGGATGCGCCGCGGCCCTGCACCTACCCCGAGAGATTGGAGGCTACGATGAAGTACATGCTCCTCATTTACGAGGCGGAGATCGCGGGAAGCGAGCCGCCGCCGGACGAGCTGCAGCAGTGGTTCGCGGTGACGGACGAGATGCAGAAGGCGGGCGTGATGGTGGCGGGCGACGCGCTCCAGCCGACGCCGACGGCGACGACGGTCCGCGCGCCCAACGGCAGGACCGTGACCAGCGACGGGCCGTTCGCGGAAACGAAGGAGCAGCTCGGCGGATACTACATCATCGATGTGCCGGACCTCGATGAGGCGGTCCGTTGGGCGGGGAAGATGCCGAATGTCGGCCGCGGGTCGATCGAGGTGCGGCCGGTGATGGAGTTCGATCAAACGTAATGGACGCAGTAGCCGTATGAACACGGCGGCGGGCGCGCGGCGGGCTCTCGAGACTGTTTTCAACGAGGAGCGGTCTCAGATCCTGGCGGTGCTGATCCGATTGACGCGAGACTTCTCGCTGGCGGAGGATTCGCTACAGGAAGCGTTCGCGGAGGCGCTCGCGCGGTGGCCGGCTCGGGGCGTGCCGGCCCGGCCGGGCGCGTGGATCACGACGATGGCACGCAGCCGTGCGATCGACGCGCTCCGCCGCCGCCGAACGTACCGCCGCAAGCAGGAGGTGCTCGAACAGCTGGCGAGGTTTGGTGAGGAGACGTGGGCAGAGTCGGTCGTGGTGTCGGGCGAGGACGGTGGCCCGCACGATGACCGGCTCCGCCTGCTGTTCACCTGCTGTCACCCCGCGCTTTCGCTCGAGTCTCAGGTCGCGCTCACGCTGCGCATGGTCGGCGGCCTGAGCACGGCCGAGATCGCTCGCGCGCTCCTCGCCGCGGAATCGAGCGTCGCGCAGCGGCTGGTCCGCGCAAAGCGCAAGATCCGCGACGCGGAGATCCCGTTCCGCGTGCCGCGATCGAACGAGCTGCCTGGTCGGCTCGGTGCCGTGCTCGCCGTTCTCTACCTGACCTTCAACGAGGGCTACAGCACGACTCGCGCGCCGCGGCTGGTGCGGGACGATCTATGCGACGACGCGATTCGCCTCGTCCGTCTGCTCGACGAGCTGATGCCGGCGCAGTCGGAGGTCGAGGGGCTGCTCGCCCTGATGCTGCTGCACTCGGCGCGGTCGCCCGCTCGAACCGGGATGCACGGCGAGCTGATCCCGCTCGAGGAGCAGGATCGCTCGCTCTGGGATCGGAAACGCATCGCGGAGGGCACAACGCTGGTCGAGCGTGCGCTCCGCCGGGGAAAGGTCGGCGCATACCAGGTTCAGGCGGCGATCGTGGCACTGCACGCGGAGGCACCGCGTCCAGCGGTCACCGACTGGCCGCAGATCGCGGCGCTCTACAC
>JBOHRM010000637.1:0-3088 GCA_050732715.1 Longimicrobiales bacterium | reverse complement strand
CCTGGCGCATGGCGCCGCCGAGGCGGCGCCGGACCACGCGCGCGCGCTCGATCAGATCCGCCTCGCCTCCCAGGAGTGATCCGACCGGACAGCCGAGGCCCTTCGACAGCGTGACCATGACGGTGTCCGCGCACGCCGCGAAATCGGACTCGGCGATGCCGGTCGCGGCAGCGGCGTTCCACAGGCGAGCACCGTCGAGGTGGACGGGCAGACCGTGCCGCTCCGCGACGCGTTTGACGTCACGCATCGTATCGATCGGCAAGACGCGACCGCCAGCCGCGTTGTGCGTGTTCTCGAGCGAGATGGCGGAAGTCCGTATCTGGAAACGGGAAGCGGGCCGGATCGCGGCCTCGACGACGTCGCCCGTGAGGATGGCGTTGGGCGCGGCGACGGGCCGGAGCTGGACGCCTGCGAGCGCTGCCGGCGCGCCGAGCTCCCAGTCCGCGAAGTGCGACGTCGCCTCGACGATCACCTCGGTGCCCGGACGCGCCAGCAGCTGAAGCGCCGTTTCGTTGGCCATGATGCCGCTCGGAAAGAACAGCGTGGACTGCTTGCCCAGCAGCTCGGCGACACGGACCTCGAGTCGCGCGACGGTCGGGTCATCTCCGAGCGCGTCGTCTCCCACCTCCGCCCGCGCGATCGCATCGCGCATCGCCGGCGTCGGGCGCGTGACCGTATCGCTGCGGAGGTCGACGACCGGGTGAGCCATCACGATTCGTCGCGTCGGAACGCCCCGCGCTGGGAATCGAGAATAGGCTGCCGCCCAGCGAAGCCCGCGTCGATCGGGTGGCGCCACGCGATCTCCGGCTCGCCCAGCTTCCAGCACAGGAAGACGGACCGCCCCGCATAGAGGCTGTACCAGTCGACGAGGCCTTCCTGCAATCCCTTGAAGTAGCAGCCGAGGTCCTCGAGATCAGCCCTCGAACAAGCAGCGGACGTGCACGTCGCCCGCGGCCAACGTGCGCGCGTGTCCGAAGCCGAGATACGGGCTGAGCTCGATGTCATCGAAGGACTCGTCGCAACAATGCTTGCACGTCGACGACGCCACGCCGCGTGAGTCACGGTTCGCGTCCTCCGCCCACGGGATACCTGGGCGCCTCCGGCTCGACCACGGGCGCGCTCCGCAGCTCAGCATCGAGATGCCTCACCGCCGCCTCCAACTGCGCGTCCGCTCCGCGCCATGTGGCGACCGGCAGGTTGTCGACGACCGTGTCCGGATCCACGCCCCAGCCCTCGATCAGCCATTGCCCATCCGCGAACACGCCCTGCTCGGCGGCGGTCGCGATGCCGCGGTCGGCGAGGACGTTGCTCGATGAGAGCCAGATTTCGCCGCCCCACGTGCGCGTGCCCATCAGCTTGCCGAGACCCAGGCGGCGGAACCCTTCCGCGAATGCCTCGCCGTCCGACGCGGTCCGCTCGTTCACCAGCACTACGATCGGACCGCGGAAGGCGTACGGCATGTTGTGGTACGGCTCGCCGACGCGCGGCTGCCACCAGAACCAGTCGCGGCGGAGCAGCTTGCCGAGCAGCCACGAGTCGATGTTGCCGCCGCGGTTGTGACGCACGTCGACGATCAGCGCGTCACGGTTGAAGACCGGGTAGTACTCGCGCGTCCAGTCGGCGATGTCGCCGCTGCCCATGGCGCGCAGGTGCACGTAGCCGATGCGGCCTCCGCCCAGGCTGTCGACGGCGAGCCGGCGAGTGTACTCCCACTCGTCGTATCGGAGGTCGCGCTCGCGGCCTTGCGTGATCGGCCTCACGATCACGTCCCGTTCCGCTATGTCATCGCCCCGCACACCCGCCGATCTTTGACCCGGGGGGCTGGCGGAGCCGCCCGGGAGGCCCCGATCGCCCGGCCGGTCATCTGCGCCCGGCGCGCGGCCCGCGCGAACACGCAGCAGCACCTGCCGGCCCGCCTTGTTGCGCAGCAGCACGGCGGGGTCCGGCACGCTCAAGGTCTCGACGCCGTCTACCGCCAGGATGACGTCGCCTTGCAATATGGACACGCCGGGCGCCGCGAGCGGGGACAGCTCCGCCGGGAGGTCCGGGTCGGACCGGTAGATGTGGGCCACGCGCCAGCCTCCGCCCTCGGCGTCGCGCTCGAGGACGGCGCCGAGGCTGGCGGGCGCGACGTCGTCGGTGCCCGAGCGCTGGTCGCCGCCGCGCACGAAGATGTGCAGCGCGGACAGCTCGCCGACCATCTGTGCGATCACGTCATTGAGCTCGGCACGGTCGGTCACGCGCCGGGCCAGCGGCAGATACTTCTGGCGCATGGCGGGCCAGTCGACGCCGTGCATGTCGGGGTCGTAGAAGTAGTCGCGCTCGAGGCGCCAGGCGTCGACGAAGTGGTGCAGCCATTCCTCCTTCGGATCGACGGAGAACGACCACCCGCTCAAGTCGACCTTGCTCGAGGTCAGGGACGACGGCGCCTTGGCGCCGGCATCGAAGACGTACAGGTCGCCGTCCTTGCGCACCATCAACTTCTTCCGATCGAGCGACATCTCGTACGACGCGACGTCCTCGATGACGGGCTCCGCCTTGCGCTCCTCGTTCGACGTCGGCGTCTCGATCGCGATCGAGTTGAGTTCGACTTTCCTGGGCGATCGCTCGAGCGACATCCAGTACAGCCGTTTGCCGTCCGTGCTCAGCGACGAGTAGTTCCCTGCCGGCACGGGCGCCTCGAACAGCCGCGATGTGATGCCGTCGAGGTCTATCGTCACGGCGACGGGAGCCGCCGCGGCCTGGGCGGCGCTCGAGTCCGCGCGGGCCGTGGAGGATGCCGAGTCACGCGTCGCCTGGAGCTCGTTGCGCGGCTCGAATGGCCACTCTTCGCCGGCGCGCAGTGCGATGCCGTAGATCTTTGTGCGCTTGTCGAAGTACGGGTCCGGCTGGCGCGCGCCCCACGGCGAGCCGACGGACGACGTGAAGCTCCGGTCCGACAGGAACCACAGCCACTTGCCGTCGGGGCTCCACGCCGGGGAATAGCTGTCGTAGCGGTCGGTCGTGACCGGCGTGTGCTTGTCCGTCTGCGTGTCGTAGAGCACGAGGCGGCCGAGGTAGTTCTCGGCGACGTCGTTGTACACGAGCC
>JBOHRM010000636.1:0-2500 GCA_050732715.1 Longimicrobiales bacterium | reverse complement strand
AGGCGGTCGGTCTCGGCAGGGAGCAGTCCGAGCACGCGCCCCACGTCCCGGACCACCGCGCGCGACTTCATGGTGCCGAACGTGATGATCTGGCCGACCGAGTCCTTGCCGTACTTCTCGCGCACGTAGTCGATGACCTCGCCGCGCCGCTCGTAGCAGAAGTCGACATCGATGTCCGGCATCGACACGCGGTCGGGGTTGAGGAACCGCTCGAACAGCAGATCGAACCGCAGTGGATCGACGTCGGTGATCCCCAGCACGTACGCGACGAGCGAGCCCGAGGCGGAACCGCGCCCGGGGCCGACCGGGATGCCGCGGTCCTTCGCCCAGTTGATGAAGTCTTGCGTGATCAGGAAGTAGCCCGAGTAGTCGGCCTTCGGGTTCGTGATCACGCCGAGCTCGTACTCGAGGCGCTCACGCCAACCATCCGGGAGCGGATCACCCGCCCGATCGTTCGCGCGCTCGAACGTGATCTCGCGCAGCAGCGATGCCTCGTCGCTCGCGCCGTCCGGCAGCGGGAACGACGGCACGTGGTACTGCTTGCGGGTCGGCACGTCGACCGATTCCGCGATGGCCAGTGTGTTCTCGAGGACGTCGGGCCGATCCACGAACAACTCCGCGACCTCCGACGGCGGCCGGAAGTACAGCCCGCGGTCGTACCGCATGCGGTCCGGGTCATGCAGATCCTTGCCGAGCCCGATGCAGAGCAGCACGTCGTGCGCGGGGTGGTCCTGCTCGCGCAGAAAGTGTGCGTCGTTCGTGGCGACGACGGGGAGGCCGAGCTCGGCGGCGAGCGTGAAGACCCTCTCGTTCAGCTCACGCTGGCCGGGCGTTTCGTGGGCCTGCACCTCGAGGTAGTAGCGCCCGTCGAACAGGTCGGCGTACCACGCGGCCGCCTCTCGTGCGGCGTCCCACCGATCGGCCATCAGGTGCCGCGCGACTTCGCCTGCCATACACGCGGACGTGACGACTACACCCTCCGCGTGTCGCGCCAGCACCTCGCGGTCGATGCGCGGCCGGTGGTAGAAGCCCTCGAGATAGCCGATCGACGTCAGCTTCACGAGGTTGCGGTAGCCGGTGGCATCACGGGCGAGGAGCACGAGATGGTAGTACTTCTCATCGCGGGCGACGCCGTTGCCCTTGTCCCAGTCGACGTGAGCCGCGTGCGGACCGCCGCCGAGCGCGTCGGCGCGGCCGTTCGGGGTGCGAGACGCGGCGGGCGCAGGCGCCCCCGAACCGAGCATCGCCTTGGGTCCGCGGGCTCGCCTGTCTCCGGGTGCGACGTACGCCTCGAGGCCGAGAATCGGCTTGATCCCCGCCTTCTTCGCTTGTTCCTGGAACGCCCATGCACCGAACATGCAGCCGTGGTCGGTGAGCGCGAGCGCCGGCATCTCGAGGTCCACGGTGCGACGCACCAGGTCCGCAATACGGTTGGCGCCGTCGAGGAGGGAGTACTCGCTATGCGTGTGGAGATGGACGAATGACATGGGGCGGTCGATTGACGATCAGGTCGTCGCCGCCTGTCGCGCCGACTCGAGCGCGTCCCGCCCGCAGCGGAACGACTCGAGGATCGTATCGAGCTGGATCATGTACTCGTACTTGGGTCGGTTCGGTGCGTACAGCCAGGCATCGAGTATATAGGTTCGGTCCTGCTCGGGACACGGGACGACGCGGGTGATGAACGGCCCCGCGGCCGGCCAACTCAGGTCGCGGCTCTGCCAGACGCCCTGGACCTCGAAGCCGGGCCGGCCCGCGTCACCGAGCGTGCGCGTCTCGATCCGCGCGCTGTCGACATCATGGCCGGGCGCGTAGACACGGTTGCCGGCCGAGTCGCGCCACGCCAGCACCCGTTCCGTGTCGAGCTCGCCGTCCACGCCGGACCGCCATGTGACGAGGATCGTGCGCAGCAGCACACCGCCCATCTCGGAGTGGTTGCGGAACACGTAACCAGAATCGATCGGCTCGTAGCGATAGACATCGGGGAGCAGCAGCGCGAAGCCCGCATCGCGGGCGAGCGACGTGCGCAGCGCCGTGTCGGCGCCGCTCGCGAACATTCGAGTTCTTGCGTACGCTCGATAGCGAACATCCACCGTGTCCGCCACGGCCGGCAGCACCCGATCAATGTCCTCCACGCCTCCGTCGGGCGGCATCACGATCGCCGTGACCCGTTGATTGCGCGCCCACACATTTCGACGCTCGACCAGCGCCGGGAGGCGAGCCGGCCCGTTCCCATCCTCGAGCACCGGTTGCATCCAGCCGTCACCCGGTGCGCCGATCACGAGGACCTGGCGGAACCGGCGCAGGTTCCGCCACTCGGGTTGGAGCGGTGAGACGTGGGTCAGCTCGAACGCCTTCTCGTCCCGGACCGTGAAGATGCGTGGCTCGAGCGCGGCCCGCACTCGTTCGCCGGCCGCGGCCCATACCGAGTCATGCGCCAAGACGATGATGCTGCTCGATCGACCCATTGCGGGACGACTCCGCTCGCCGCACGCGCTGAGCG
>JBOHRM010000635.1:0-4747 GCA_050732715.1 Longimicrobiales bacterium | reverse complement strand
ACCAAGGACGAGATTCTGCGCGAGCTGATCGCGTTGCTCAAGCTCGATGAGAAGAGCGAGGGCATCCTGTTCAAAATGTTGAAACGGCGCGAGAACCTGGGGTCGACCGGGATCGGCCACGGCATCGCGATCCCGCACTGTCGGTCCCTCGTGGTGAACCGGTTGCGCGTGGCGTTCGGCCGTAAACGCGATGGCGTCGACTTCGACGCGATCGACCGGCAGCCCGTGCGCTACTTCTTCCTGATCGTCGCGCCGCCGCTCGAGGTCAGTAATCAATACCTGCCGGTGCTCGGCAAGCTCGCGCAGTTTGCGAAAGTCAACGGCATCTCGGAGCGGCTCGACCAGATCCGCACACCCAATGAGTTCCTCGCGTTGATCGAAGCCCAGCCGGCGAAAGCTTAGGATTCTGCGGACCTGTTCGCCGTTCCAAGTCCTATCTCCTATGTCCCAGTACGCGGTTATCGCCCACGCGTGCCGTGACGCCCGCTCGATCGAAGTACTCGAGGAGCGGGATGAGGTATTTGCGCGAGATGCTGAACAGCTCCTTGAAGACTGTGGGCGCGAGTGGCGTCGCGGCGGGGAGGCGCTCGCGGGACCGGGCGATCGCTGCCTCGACGACGGCGGGGTCCATCCACAGGCCGGTGCTGATGGGAACGAGGTCGCCGCGGTTCTCGAGGAAGCGGGTGATCCGGTCAAAGTCGGGGCGACGCGTGAGGTCGGCGGGGAGCTCATCGCGTGTGGGGGGTGAAAGGCCACCCGCGCGGACGGTCTCGATCAGCCGCTGGGCCACCTCCCCTTGATCCGGCGTGAGCCGCGGCGAGAACGTGGCGCGACGAACCGTGACGCCCTCCGCGGCGATCTCACACTGCTCCACGAGCGACCGATGCGCACGGTCGAAGACGGCGGGTGGCGTGGCCGGCGGCATGGCGCGGCGGATCGACTCGAGTGCCGCGCCCAAGCTCATCGGTTCGGCACGGTGATGCCGATCGATGATCTCGAGGATCTGTGATTTACAGCGGTCGACAGTATCTCCGTGGACGATCCATCCATTCAGGTCGAGCAGCGCAGGATCGCTCGCGACAGCGGCGTCGAGAGTGCGCGGCGGGTAGCCTGTGAGGATAGCGAGCCGGCTCGCGGGGATGCCCTGTTCGGCAGAGCCGCGCACGGTGGCAACGATGGCATCGACGGCCGCGCCGTTCAGGCGGTGCTCGAGGTTCGCGCGGTCGATGGCGCCGAGGCGGCTGCGCTTCGGCGCGATCGGCTCGACCACGGTTCCGCCGGCGAACGTGGTCACTGGCGAATACGATCGGAGGACGAAGCGATCGCCCGCGCGCGCAACGACCGGTGTCTCGAGGCGGAGCTGGACCCAACCGGCGTCACCCGGCTCGACGTGCTCACCGTCGAGGATCACGGCACGGCCCAGAGCGGCGAGCGTTCCGAGATGAAACCATACGCGCTGGCGGTGCCGGAGCGGCCGCGGTGAGCTCTCGAGGACGCGGACCCGGGCGGTCAGCATCGGTGCGACCTGCCAGCCTTCGCCGGTGGCGAGCAGATCGCCGCGCGCGAGCTGATCCCGCGGGAAGCCGGCGAGCGCTATGGCTGCGCGTTCTCCGGCCACGACGCGTTCCCTCTCCTGCCCGAACGCCTGGAGCGCGCGCACCCTCACGACGCCGCCGCCGGGCAGCACATGCAGAGTCGCGTCCCGCGCCAGTGCGCCTGACCAGACCGTGCCGGTCACGACCGTGCCCGTTCCGCGCACCGTGAACACGCGATCGATCGGCAGGCGGAACAGATCGTCGACATCGCGGCCGTTGACCTGCCCGCCGGCGTGCTCGAGCGCAGCGGTAAGAGCCTCCAGGCCGCGCGCGGTCGTTGCCGAGACTGGCACGATCGGGGCGTCGGCGAGCGGGCCCGCGGCGAGCGTTTCGCGGACCTCGGCGATGACCAACTCGAGCCAGTCCTCATCCACGAGGTCCGCTTTGGTGACGGCGATGACACCGGCACGAACGCCCAGCAGGTCGAGGATGTCGAGATGCTCTCGTGTCTGCGGCATCACGCTTTCATCCGCGGCGACCACGACGAGCGCGACGTCGATACCGGTCGCGCCGGCGAGCATGTTCTTCACGAACGCCTCGTGGCCCGGCACATCGATGATCGCCAGCTCGTCTCCCGACGCGAGCGCCATGTGCGCAAAACCGAGGTCGATCGTGATGCCGCGCCGTTTCTCCTCCGGCAACCGATCCGTGTCGACGCCCGTGAGCGCACGGATCAACGTCGTCTTGCCGTGATCGATGTGCCCAGCGGTACCGAGGATCAGTCTGCGCATCATCGGCGCGGGTTCACGGTCTGCGCGAGGAACGAAAGCGAGCGAAGCGAACCGCCCTCGAGAACGTGGTGGTCGAGGAACATGCTGATTAGATGCCAATGCCCAGCGGTTTCCTCGAGCGGGACCTCTTCGCCGGCAGCGAGCCGGGCCAGCGCCGAGCGGGCGTGGGCCGGGAGCCGTTTGCCGGGTCTGCCCGCGGCGCACACCGAACAGCGCGCGCCCCCTGCCACGTAGTCGAACCGCGTCTCCTCCGTGGAGTCGAGCTCGCGCGCGCAGTCGAGACAAGTCTCGAGCTCGGGCGCGAAACCGAGCAGTGTAACGACGGCCCAAACGCCGGCGAGGATCGCGCTCTCGAGCGTGGCCGTCTCGCAGTCCTGGAGCCGCTGAAGTGTGCGGCGGACCCGATCGAACAGGTCCGGCTGCGACTCCTCGCTGCCGGTCTTGACCACGAGCTCCGCGATGAGCGACGCGCCGGCGAACCGCAACAGATCAGAGCCCAGCTTCTGTCGGCTCCGTTCGAGCTCGAAGCCGCTCAGCGTATGCAGATCCCTACCATCGCGGAGAACCAGGGTCGCGACGCCCGCTGCGAACGGCTCGAGCACTCCACCGAACCGGCTGCGCGGCCGGAGCGCTCCCTTCGCGATGGCAGAACGCAGCCCGTGTGACGCGGTCAGCAGACGCAGAATCTTGCTGGTATCACCGTAGGGGAATACCTGCAGAATGATCGAGTCGGTCGTGATGATCGGCAATGGGTCTTCGTTAGGCCTAACGGGCGGCGCCTCCCACTCCACTCGCCCCTTCCCCTTGGTCGACCTCGGTCGCCTTCGGCGCGGTCGGTTCCGATTTGCGAGTGTGAGCGGCGGCCCGGCAGGAAGGGAGATCGCGAGGGCTGGGAGCGATCACGTCCCTCATGCGTCTCTTGCACGTCGCAACAGCTCGCGTCTTCTGCGCAGGACGTCGGCCGGGGGCGGGCCGTCCACTCCGGCCTCATCCAGCTCCGCGAGCCCGATCAACGCCCTGCGTCGGCGAGACGGGCCGGTTCCACGCACGGCGAGCAAGGCTCCGATCGCGATGGCCGCGGTCAGCATCATGGTGACGAACACGGCGCCTGGCGCGAAGCCCTGTCCCGATGAAAAGGCCGACGTTGCCGGCGGCGTCGCAAAGGAGCCTTGGCTGGGGTCTGGCCGCGTGCGCGAGAACGCCTCGACATCGCCGACACCCGGCACGCCGACTTGCATCACATAATCTCGAACGTCCCGGAAAGGAGGCCGGAGCATCGGGCCGACGTACACCCTGCCGTCGTAGCGTGCCGCGACGAAGAACACACCGTCGGCGTCTCCCGGCGGCTGGTACTGTAACGTAAACCGGCCGTCCTCGGCTGTGACCGAGCGCGCCAGCTGCGTGCCGCCCTGGTTGGTGACGCGATGCAGCAGGACATCGAGACCGGAAACAGCGCCGCCGTCAGGGCCGATCACGCGACCGTCGAACGTTCGCTCCTGGGGGGTGACGCTGTCGGCCTCACCTTGCTGAAGGGTGGGGACTTGCTGCGTGGTCGCACGCAGTATGGCCGGCCGCTCTTCCTTTTCGGGCCCGCCGCGTTCCGCGGGAGCGCCGTCTCCCGCGCCCGCGCGGCCAGGTGTGAACGCAACCACTACGCTCAGGACGGCGACGATCGAACGACGGCCAACGTACTCTGCCGCGCCGTTCGCGCATGGTCGGCGACGCATCAAGCCGTGCCGTGCGCGTTGTTCCCGCTGCTCGAAAGGCGCATCCATACCGTGGCCGCGCGTTGGCCTGCGTGTCACGGGTTGAAGCGCCCGAAATCCTCGGGGTTCATGCGCCGCAGGTATTCGCGCAACTGCTCGGGGCTGAAGCCCTCCCTGGGCTTCGCGGTCTCGCCCTCCTCCGTTTTCGCCATGAACTCCTGTGTATCTTCCGAGGCATCGCTAACCTCGATCGCGGTCGACTCGAGCAGGTCTTCCGTCGTGTAGATCGATGCCGACAGACGCAGTGCGATCGCGATCGAGTCCGATGGCCGGGCATCCACACTGATCAGATCGCCATCGCGGCGGATCATCAGCTCCGCGTAGTACGTATTGTCGACCACCTTCGTGATCGTCACGCGCTCGAGCGAGCCCCCGAGCCCCGCGATCACCGAGCCGAACAGGTCATGGGTCAGCGGCCGCGAGAACTTCATGCCCGCCAACTCCATCGCGATCGCGCTCGCTTCGCCCGGACCGATCCAGATCGGGAGGACACGCGTGCCGTTCGCCTCCTGGAGAATGACGACGGGTGTGCTGGACGTCCGATCCAGCCCCAAGCTCTGTACTTTTACTTCGATCATCCGACACTCCTTTCGTCGGCCGGCACGGTGCCCCGCCCTTACGCGCGTCTATCCCGGTTGCGAGTTTCGGCTTTGCG
>JBOHRM010000634.1:0-5817 GCA_050732715.1 Longimicrobiales bacterium | reverse complement strand
CTCTGTGCGGAGCGAGCGCGGTCAGCGCTCCGGCCAGCAACAGCAGCGGAAGTACGAAGATCATCGTGGCGGCTCCTCGTCGAGCTCAAACAGAGCTTCTACGGGTTTCTCGAGCAGGCGCGCGATGCGCAGCGCGAGCGGGAGGCTGGGGTCGTACCGCCCGGTTTCGATGGCGTTGATCGTCTGACGCGACACGTCCAGCTGCGCCGCCAGATCCGCCTGTGTCCAGTCGCGCTCGGCGCGCTCGACCTTGAGGCGGTTCTTCATGGCAACCGCGGCGGGCGAGAATCAGACCGGCCCGCATCGAGTAGCGGCCGTCCCCGTAGGTCGCGATCCTGATCAGCGTCTTCGCGACGACGGCGGTCAACCCCGGGGGCGTGGTCCGGCAGCTCGGGAATGTGCTGGCGCACGACGCCGGTGACCCCGCTTCGGACGTAATGACCCGAGCTCTGCGCCTCCGCCGGCCCGACAAGCCCCAGCATCAGCGGAGCGCCGAGCACCAGCGCGAGCGCCAGATACCGCGACCTCGCGATCACCAGGCCGAGGAAGTAGAACACAATTAAGAACGGCCAGATGTGCCGGTAGCTAAAGTTTCCTACCGGCAACGAAACACCCACGCGCTCCAATAGACCCAGCGTTACGATGAGCAGGATGGCAAGCGGGTAGGCGATCGCCAGCGCCTCAAGCTGAATCCGGCGCTGAAGCTCGTCGAGCGCACGCACCAGCCGGACCTCTTCGACGATGAACCACCCGAAACACAGAACGGCCAGCACGGTCAATCCCACGCCGACGGCCTGCGGCAACCCGAGCTCCGGAACGGCAAGGGCCACGAGATAGCTGAGCACCATGGCAATCGCCGATGCAATGCCCGACGCGTAAAGCCGCTTCTTCATCGCACCACTCCGGAGTTCGGATTCCGATCCCTACTCCACCATCCCACACGACACGAACGTAAATTATACACGACTATATGTCAAGGTAGCTTGACAGGCTGCTGGCGCATTTCGCCGTGGGATTCGAGCCGATCCTGACTGGCGTCATCGTAGCGATGGCGCTGCCCATCCTCGCGATGTCGCTCGTCAACGCGACGGTCGAGGAGGCGATCTTCCGGAGGTCTCGTTCAGCCCGCGGCCACCCGCGCGGCGGGCGTGCCGCGCGACCTCTGGCTGGCCGGCGTCTGGCTCGGCCTCCATCACTGGGCGCCCAGCGTTCAGTGGGCTCGCCTCGCCCCCCCGGCGCGCTGCTCCTCGGCATCGGTTCCGTCTACTTCGGCAAGAGGGTTTCGAGACGCGCGGATTGGCGTGGGTCATCGCGATGCACGCCGTGGTCGACGTCGCCATATTCGAGGCGTTCTACGGGAAGTTCTGACCGTCGAGGTCGACACGGCCTCGGTTCCAGCGGACGGCACGGGATCAAAGGATGTTCCCTCCAGCCGTCCGAACCGAACCTCGGGTCACAAACTTGGGACTATGAAGCGATGACGGAGGAATCTGCGCGTCGTGAGGATTTGGCGGCGCTCGTCCGGCGCGCTCAGGCGGGTGACGAGGACGCGTTCACCGGCCTGGTGCGGCGGTTTCAGGACGCTGCGGTAGGTTACGCGTGGTCGCTGCTCGGCGACCTCGCCGCGGCCGAGGACGCAGCACAGGAGGCGTTCGTCGAGGTGTGGCGTAGCCTGCCGCGGTTGCGCGCGCCGGCTGCGTTCCCGGTGTGGCTGCGGCGCATCGTGTTCAAGCGCGCCGACCGGCTGCGGCGGCGTCCGCGACGTGACACGCTGCCGCTTGACACCGCGCGCAACGCGGGCTTGAGCGAGCCCCGACCCGACGAGCTCGCCGAGCGCACAGATCTGGGCAGGCGAGTCCGCGCCGCGCTCCGGCGGCTGACGCCGGTGCAGCGACGCGCCGTCGTCGTCTACTACTTCCTGGACCGCGGCATTGACGGGACGGCTGCGTTCCTCGGCGTGCCGTCGGGCACGGTGAAAAGCCGGCTGGCGGCGGCGCGTGCCACGCTACGCGAGGAGTTGATCAACGTGATGAGCGACGAGACGAACCGCATGCGGCCGTCGCGCAATGAACGCTTCGAGCGCCGCGTGCGGCTGCTCATCGAGGCGGCAGCGGATGGCGAGGTGGACACGGTCGACCGATTGCTCGAGGACGAGCCTTCCGCCGTCTCGGAGCCCGGCCCGCATCCGGTCTGGGGCGGCCGGCCGACGGCGCTCCACACGGCCGTCGAGCGTGGCCGCATCGAGGTCGTCGAGCGCTTGCTCGCCGCAGGCGCGGACCCGAACGCGGATTCCGCCGGCTATGACGGCTGGACCCCCCTCTTCCTCGCCGTGACCGGTGGGCACCGCGATATCGCTCAGCGGCTGCTCGAAGTGGGTGCCCGACCCGATGCATGGGCTGCCGCCGTGACGGGCGACACCGCCACGCTGCGCGACTTGCTCGCGGCTGACCCGGCTCTCGTCCACGCGCAGGGCCCGAATCGAGCGACGCCGCTCCATTTCGCTGCCACACTCGACACCGTCCGACTGCTCGTCGAGCGCGGCGCGGACCTCGCTGCGCTCGACAAGTACGGATCGACGCCCGTCCGCGCGGTGGCCTACTCGCGCCGTGCGGAGCGCCCGGCCGCGCGTTGGCTGACCGAGCAATCGGGTGAGGACGACATCTTCCTGCGCACCGCGCTCGGCGATCACGACGCGCTCCGCGCCCTTCTCGAAGCCGATCCGGCCCTGATTCACGCCCACGATCCTCGCCTGAACGCGGCGAGCGCGTCCGGGGCGACGCCGCTGCACGTGGCCGCCACGCTCGGTGACGCTTCGACGGCCCGTCTGCTCCTGGATCTCGGCGCGGATGCGAACGCGCGCTGCGATCCGGGCGGTGAAACGCCGTTGCACTACGCGGCGAGGTTCGGCGAACGCGAGATGGTAGAGCTGCTCCTCGCCCGTGGCGCAGATCCGCGGCTCGTCGACGACATCGAGCACGCGACCCCGTTGGACTGGGCGCGGTTCTTCGAGATTACGTCACTGGACGACCTGCTCGATGCGTAGTGCAGCAGCGAGATCATCGCAGCCGACGAGATCACTCGCGTCTCAGAGCCTCGACGGGGTCTACTGCCGCCGCGCGACGGGCCGGAGACGCTGCTGCCGCGCACGCCACTGCGAGGAGGAAGAGCGGCGTGACTCCGAACGTCCACGGGTCCAGAGGCGCTGTTCCATAGAGCAAACCACTGAGCGCGCGCGTCACGAGCCAGCCGCCGAAGAGCCCGGGCGCGAGGGCGAGGAGCACCGGTCGAATCGCCTCGCCGAAAATCTGGCGGCGCACCTCGCCGCCGGAAGCGCCCAGCGCGATCCGGATACCGAGGTCCCTCCGTCTCCGGTTCACGGAGAAGCTGACCATCCCGTAGATCCCGACAGCGGTCAGGAGCAACGCTGTCATTGCGAACGTGCCGAGGACGATCGTGCGCGAGGTCGGTGCTGCGGCCGACGCGGCGACGACCGCCGGGACGGACACGAGCCGCCCCACGGGCTGGCCCGGGTCGGCTGCGGCCACGGCTTGGCGAACGTCCTGCAATGCCGAGCGTCCGCTTCGACTCCGAAACACGAGTGTCAGCATCGTCGGAGACGCACCGGTGAGGGGCGTAAAGAGCTCCGGGCGCGGTCCTTCATCGAGCCCTAGCGAGCGTACGTCTGCGACCACGCCGACGATCGTCCGGTAGCCGCGCTCCGGATCGAAGTCTGGCGGCCCGTCCGGTCTGAAGACCATCGCCTCGAAATCGAGGCTGATGCGCCGGCCCAACGCATCGCCATTGGGGAAGAGGCGGCGCGCGAGTGTGGCGTTGATCATCACGACGCGGTTGCCGTCATCGGTGTCCGCCGCGCGGAAATCCCGCCCCGCGAGGAGCGGAACCGCCATGAGCCGGAAATAGCCTGGCGATACGACTCGGTGGTGCACTTGCGGTCGCTCTGCCGGCGGGCCGAGCGGCAAGTCTTCAATGAGGAGTCCTGTGCTCTGATCCGCTCCGCTCAGGGGCAGCACCTCCACAGCCGCAGCGTCGCCATCAACGGCACGCAACCGTTCGAGTGTCATGTTCCAGAACGCGTCGATCGATGCCGGGTCGTCGTATCGCGCCGCCGACAGCCGTACATCCGCCGCGAAAAGACCGGCCGGCCGGAAACCGGGGTCCGTCGTCCGGAGCGCCCACAGGCTCCGGCCGAGCACGCCCGCCGCAACCAGCAGCACCGTGGCCAGCGCCGTTTCCAACGTCACGAGCCGGCGCCGCGTGCGCACCGCTCCGAACGACTCGGTACCTCTGGATGTTGGCAAACCTGGCACGCGCTCGAGACCGGCACGGATCTGCGGCATCGTGCTCAGCGCAGCCAGGGCGCCCACGCCGAGCGCGACTCCGAGTGCGACGATCGCCGCGCTCCAATGGAGCGCAATCCCGTGGCCGGCAAGGTCAAAAGGAACGAAGTACGATGGCGCACGGCGCAGGAACGGAGCGAGCATGGCGGTTCCCAGAACGGCAAGCACGCTGCCCAACGTGGCGCCGGCCGTGCTGAGGACCAGGCCCTCCGCTATGAACAACGCCGCAAGCCGACGTCGCCCGCCGCCGAGCGCGTGGCGTACAACGAGCTCCGGACTTCGCGATGCCGCGCGTGCGAGGAAGAGGTTGGCCACGTTCAGCGCCGCAATGAGCAGCAGGACCACGCAGCCGCCCGCGAGGAGCTCGAGCGATGTGCGGCGATCGCCGAGGAGCACCTCCCTCAACGGCGCCACTGCCACGGTGTAGCCCTCGTTCACGGGATTCTCATCTTCGATCCGCACGGCGAGCCGGGTCAGCTGGACCTGAGCCGTGGGCAGGTTGATGCCGCTGGCGAGTCGGCCGACCGTCCCCAGGTAGCGCGTGCCGCGCGACCGCTGGCGCCCGGGGTTGGGCTCATGCGCGAGAGGGACGTACAGCTCGGCGTCACGAGGGTAGGATGCGAACCGAAAGGTGGCGGGCAGCACACCGCGCACCGTGAAGCTCTTGCCCTCCAACGATACGGTCCCGCCCACGATGCCCATGTCTCCGCCGAACCGACGCTGCCAGAGCGCGTGTCCCATCACGACGGTTGGCGTACCGCCCTCCCGGCCGTCCTCGGGCAGAAACGCCTGCCCGATCAGTGCCGTCACGCCCAGCGTCTGGAAGAAATTCGCCGAAACGTACGCCAGCTGAACTTCCTGCGGCGCTCCCGCGCCTTCCTGAAGCGCCGCGGCAGACCCGGGGTAGCTGGTCCAGGCCGCGAGCTCCTTGAAAACGCCGCTCGCACGCCAGTCCTCGTAATCCGGATAGGACGCCGGGAGTACATCGAATCCGCGAGCCACATTCTTGCCTCGAACCAGAACCAGCTCGTCTGCCGAACGGAAAGGCAGCGGCTCGACGAGCAACACACGGAGCGCGGCGTAGACCGTCGCCGTGCCTCCGGCGCCAAGCGCGAGCGTCGCAATCGTTACCGCCGCAAAGGAACGCGACTTCCATAATGTTCGGAGCGCGTAGCGAAGATCCGCGACCAGGTTCTCGAGCGTGCGCGCGCGAAGCGCGTCACGAGCCTCCTCGCGAACCGCTGCCGCCGAGCCGAAGGCCAGCAGCGCATGCCTCCGCGCTTCCGCTGGAGTCAGCCCGGCGCGGAGGTTACG
This sequence comes from Longimicrobiales bacterium, assembly GCA_050732715.1. Taxonomy (GTDB): domain Bacteria; phylum Gemmatimonadota; class Gemmatimonadetes; order Longimicrobiales; family RSA9; genus JBOHRM01. The sequence continues at coordinate 145 of JBOHRM010000634.1, read as the reverse complement.
CGCCGTCGCGTTCTCGATGTGAAAGCGCACCTCGTCGTCCATCTCCTGATCGAGTGCGCGGCGTCTCATGCTGCCGCGCATGCGGACGATCCATTCGTGCCAGCTCATGGGCCCGTGCCCCCGATACCGAGTATGAGGTTCACAC
>JBOHRM010000633.1:0-1898 GCA_050732715.1 Longimicrobiales bacterium | reverse complement strand
GGACAAGAAGGTCAGCCTCCGAGAGCGACGCGGCGAAATCGCCCCACCAGATTCGTACCTCGTGCAGACGGCCGGGTTCGGGGTAAGGCAGCGGCGCCACCAACACCGCGTGCACGACGCTATAGATCGCAACCGTGCCACCGACACCGAGCCCGAGCGAGAGAAGCGCCGCGATCGTGAAGCTCGCGTTTTTGCTCAGGCCGCGTAAACCGATGCGGATGTCTGTGACCGCATCTTCGATCAGTCGCCAGCCATGCGCGTCGCGAACCGACTCCTTCACGACTTCGGGCTCACCGAACCGCAGCTTTGCACGCCGCCTCGCCTCCGCCGGCGACACACCGGCCGCGAGTTGACGCTCGACCTCGCGCTCCAGATGATCACGAAACTCTTCGTTCAGATCGGCTTCGATTCGCCGCCACTGAAGGACAGCTCGTAGCCGCTGGGTAGCGCCATGAAACCACGACATCGCATTCCTCCATTCAGGCGGAGCCGAGGATTCGCTCGATCGCCAGGCTCGCGCGCTCCCACGACGCGCGCTCCAACCGCAGTCGCGTGCGGCCTGACGCGGTCAACAGGTAGTACCGCGCCCGGCGGTTGCTCTCGCTCTGTCGCCATTCCGCCGTGATCAAGCCCTTGCGCAGCAGTCGATGAAGCGCAGGATACACCGTCCCGGTCTGGAGCCGAAACACGTCGCGCGACAGCGCACCGATCCGCTCAGCGATCCCCCAGCCGTGCATTGGCTCGCGCTCGAGTACTCTCAAGATCAGCATGTCGAGCGTGCCCTTGAGCAGGTCCTGGCTCTCGTTCTTCACGGCCGTCTACCTGTTTAAGTCGTACTGTATGATATCTACATGAAACGTCGGGCGCAAGGTGCCGGCGCACGCATGAGACCGCATGCGCGTGCCTGAATCGGCTACTCGCTACGCAGCACGTCGATTGGATTGACCTGAAGCGCGCGGCGCACGGGGAGGTAGCTCGCGGCCGCGAACGCTGCGAACAGTACGAGACACGCGGCGGCGAACACACTAGCGTCGTGCGGGCTGGTCTCGTAGAGCGTTGCGCGCATGACACGGCTTACCGCAACGGCGCCGAGTAGTCCGGCCGCGGCGCCGGCAACGCCGAGCCGGATGGTTTGCGCGGCCGCAGCGCGTCCGATCTGCAGGGCGCTCGCGCCGAGCGCCATCCTCACGCCGATGTCGCGCATGCGACTCGATACGAAGGCCGAGGTCACGGCGTACACACCAGTGACGGCGAGTGAGAGCGCGATCAACCCGATCACCACGAAAAGGCCCGTCTGAAACGCGAGCTTCGACCACGACATGCGTGCGCGCGATTCCAGGGTTTGCACGTCGAACAGCGCGAGGTCCTGGTCCGCACGGCGAATCGCCTGAGCGATCTGCGGAACGAGGGCAGTGGGGTCGCCGTGCGTCCGCACCAGCACCATGCGGTTCGGGTAGGTGAACTGCGCGTAAGCCGTGAAGAAGCCCGGCTGATTCGGTTGTTCGTCCAGCGGCTGATAGGCGACGTCGCCAACGATGCCGACGACCTCGGCGCTCGAGTCGGGGCCGAACGCCGCCGCCCCGGCTCCTCCCGATTCGAACCAGACCCGTTTCCCGATCGGGTCCTCGTCGGGCCAGAACCTCTGCGCGGCCGCTTCATTGATCACGACGACGCGCGGTCGACCCGCGCGATCGTTCTCGTTGAGCGCTCTCCCGCGGAGGACCGGCACGCGAAGCGTCTCGAAGTGAGCGGGAGCGACGTAGTGTCGAGACACGCTCGGGGCCTCGGTCGGCTCGACCCATGGCCTTCCCACGATGTGCAGCGCTGCGCTCGCGCATTGCATCGACAGTGGCGCGCAGCCGTCCACGGTCGCCGCTTCGACGCCGGGAACGCGTCGA
>JBOHRM010000632.1:0-3701 GCA_050732715.1 Longimicrobiales bacterium | reverse complement strand
GTAGGGCCGCGAAAGCGGTTAGAGCCGCAAGCCCGGCGTTGACGACGCTCGTCACTCGCCGGGCCGGAGCATGCCGTCGCACCCCCGCTTCAGCCATGGCCGAAGCTCGCAAACCCTTTCCGATCGCGGCCAACAACTCGCCAGACACCTCCGTTGGCGCGTCCAGCGCCTCGCGGACCTCCGCCAGGTGCCCGAGCCGATCGTGGCAGAGATCACAGGCGGCGATATGGTCGACGAACGAGGCCGCTCGTTGCTCGAACAAGGCGTTCAGTGAGACGAGCGCATCGGGGTCCGGGCAGCGAATCCCTGTCTCCATTGCCATCTCCTCCGGTCCGCGCCGTGTGGGCGCAATGGTTGCACTTCACGGTTTCCATTCGTGCAATCGGGCCTCGAGCTTCCGCAGTGCGCGGTTCAGCGTGGCCTTCACAGTTCCCTCGGCGCAGCCGAGTGATTCCGCCGTCTCACGCGTGGTCCGGTCCTCCAGCACGCGCAGAATGATCACGTCCCTCTGGCGATCCGGTAATTCAAGGACGGCCTCGCGGAGCTTGCGCCTTCGCTCCTCAGCGGCCGCCTCGTCGAACGGGCTCGCCCCGGCGGCTCGAAGCGCCGCGGAGCAGATGGTCGCATCGATCGGCACCCTGGGCGCAAGGCCCGACCGGCGGCGGCGAGCGAGTGCGAGGTTACGCCCGATCGCTGCGAGCCACCCGAGCAGCGAGCCATCGCCGCGAAAACTGTGACGCTGTTCGAACGCTCGGGTCCACGTGTCCTGTAGCAGGTCCGCCGCGTCGTCGGGGTCGGGTGCAAAAGCGCGTAGGAGGCAGAGCAGTCGTGGCGATAGCTCGCGGACGAGGCGGTCGAAGAAGGACAGGTCGCCGCGGTGGAAGCGCGCCAGGTCATCCGCGCTCACGAGCCGGTGTCCAGCGGCGGGAGCCGTCCGGCCAGATGCAGCAGTGTAGGCCAGCCCAGCCCCAGGATCAGAAGCAACGGCGGCACGAGCACGAGCAAACCCGCAAAGAGTGTCGGCCCGTTCGCGTGCAGCACGATCATCTCGTAGCTGTTCTCGCCCACGAGATAGGTGCAGACGAACAGGAGCAACGCCGCGGCCCAGTAAAACGTCCGGCGCAATGCCGGCGGGCCGATCGCGGCGGTGCAGAAGCCGAACAACACGCCGAGCGCCGCAAACAACGGCAACAGAACAGCTCCCTGAGTACGGAGCGCAACGTGCCAGGTCAGATGGTTCGCGAGTAGCCATGCCGCCCGGTCGTCACCCAGCCGGTCGGCCTCGGCATTGGCGCGCACTGCGGCCATGGTCAACTCGCTGACGCTCAGGCTCCACGGCTCACTCGGGAACCGATCCGCCCCGGCAGCCGCGACGTTCCCGTGGGTCACCGCGCCGGGCACTGCCCAGCCGAGGAGAAGCACGACGAGCAGGCCGAGCACGGCGGCGGCCGCCGCCAGCGCAGCGATTCGTGCGCCACGGCCCGTGCGCGCCGCGAGAGCCTCGCTGGCTACGGAAAGTCCGGCCGGGAACGCGGCCAGCGGAAGACCAAACCCAAGCCAGCGGAGCGTGGTAGAAACCTGGATCGCCTCGTCGCCGAGGATCACGCCAGCCGCCGCCAGCGGCAACGCCCAGACGAGGGTTCTCGCAATGAACCTCCGCACAAGCCGTACTGGAGACATGGTCAAGCCTTGGGTATCGTTGCGGAACCAGGCGCCATCAGACCACCGATCTGTCAAACGCCGCAGCTTCGAAGATCGACGCACTCGAATAAAGATGCCCAAGAATGCCGATCGGTTTACATTTCGAACTCGGGATTTCGCCGGCGGCCATCGGCGAGGCGGGTCCGGGTCCATCGTACCTGGACGAAGGCTGTGGAGGGCCGCAGAACGACTTTACTCAGCGCAACACGACGTTCATGACGTGGAACCTGCTGCATCTGGCGCGCATGCTGGAGGATGCGGGCGGCATCCCGGCGCACGGCAACCTTCGCTCGAAGTGGGCAGCGGGTGCCGATTCGACCATCCGAATCCGAATTACCGATGAAATCTGACTCCGGCGGGGGCGGGGCTGCACGGGCGGTCCGGGCTACCGAGTTGCCGGAGCACCTGGGCTCCAGTGTACGTTGACCCTATGCGCGGCGGTGTCTAGCTTGCGTGAAGCACTTGAGGGTTCGTTTCATCTGCGAGATAGGTTGCGATTGTGACTGCTGTTTCTTCAGCTCAGCCGATGATGGTCGTGTTGCCCGGCAGGGCGTTAACGCTCGAGGACGTGGCGCAGCTGGCCGCGGCGGACGAGCTTCACAGGTACGAGCTGGACGAGGGGAATCTGCTGATCATGGCGCCGGCCGACGCTGAGCACGCCGCTCTTGTCACCAGACTCATCGTGTGGCTGGTCAACGGCGGTTACGCTGCGGATCGGGTCCTTGCTGCTCCGGGCGTGAAGATCAGAGAGCAATCCTCGGGTCGGGGTCCGGACATCGTGCTGCTCCGCCGGCCGGTTCCGGGCAACACGGTCTGGATCGATCCGGATGCTATCGAGCTGGTGGTCGAAGTCGTCTCCGACAGCTCGAAGAAGCTCGATCGGCTGATCAAGCCGGGCGAGTACGCCCGCGTCGGCATTCCACATTTCTGGCGAGTAGAGCGCGAAGGTCGCCCACCAACCGTCCACACCTACACGCTTGGAACGGGCGAGCAAGGCGAGGCTGCCTACCTCGGACATCGGGCGGTGTTGTTGGACGAGTTGCTCTCGACCCAACCGCCGGAGTTTGGTGGTAATCGTAGTCGCTGACCGTTGATCATCCAGACCAAGGTAAAACGGCAGCCGTCGGGGATCGCGGGATCACGTCGTGCTTAGCGCACTGATCGGATCGACGCGCGCGGCGCGGCGCGCGGGAACCGCGGCGGCGAACAACGCCACGGAAACCAGTACGGCGGGCGCGAACACGAAGGCGACCGGGCGGCCGCATCGACACGGAGGAGGAGCGGCACTTGTCAGAGGCTGGCCAGGGACGCACTCATTCCGGGCACACGCCGGGCGGACCGGCGTAGACAACGCCAAAAGGTCGCAGATAATCAGCGAGGGGCATCAAGCCTACGCTTGCGCGACGGCGGTCGACGCAGGCTTCATCTGCAATCGGTTCGAGCACTGGCGCATCGCCGACGCCCTCCGGCCAGCGCATCTGAGATCCGTACAATTGTGGCTTCCCATCCGCGACCAGGACTCGGTCCTCCAAGAGCGCGGCGTCTGAGGCCTTTGCCTCCCCCGATTGCACCGCCGCCTGCAAGAGGTGCAGCACTTGGCGCTGATACTCGACAGGAGCGTGCTGTACGATCAACCATGCCGCATTCGCCCCGTCAACCGCGACGAGCCGGCGGCTCGGCCAGCCTCGCTCAGCGATGATTTCCTTCACGCGCGTCAGCAGCGGAGCGTCGGCCGCTGACAAGCGCGCGTTGGCTGAGTCTACCTGCGGCGAGCCTGCGCCATAGCGATTGAAGATGCTGTCGATCCCGACTCGATTGCGTTGATCCTGTTTCGCGAGCGCCAGCAGTTCTTCGCGAAGGGCATGATCGTATAGCGCCCAACGTCGTTCGGCCTCACCTACCAGTTGCAACCACCTCGGGTCTGCGTGCAGGGCACGCAGCGAGCTGTCGCGCTGCATTTCCTTCACGTGGTAAAAGCCCATCTCGACAGCTGCTCGCAG
>JBOHRM010000631.1:0-2683 GCA_050732715.1 Longimicrobiales bacterium | reverse complement strand
AGATGGTTTCGATGGGCATCCGAGCGCTTTCGATCCCTCCTGTCGATCCCTGGCCGCCTCGGCGCGCTAGAACGGGTTCCGAGTTCCGAGTTCCGGGTTCCGAGTTCCGAGTTCCGAGTTCCGAGTTCCGAGTTACCCCGCCGCCACCCGTTTCAGGATCGATGGTGGCGCAGCAACGCCGCGGCATGGGGAGCTGAGTTGCCGAGGGCTAACCGACTGCCCGCCCCAAAAGTTCCGTGCGGGGCGGCCGAGGGCGGGTGTCCGGCGCAGTGTTCGCCCCCCGCCGACGCGGTCGGGTGCGGATCCGGCTGGCTTTCGCTACGATCGTTGGGCCGCATGTTGAAACCCCGACGGCCGTCCGACGGTTGGTTGAGCGTGATGGACGATTTCGAGGATACGGTTGAGCGGCACTTGGGCCGACTGTACTCGGCGGCGCTGTTCATGTGCGGCGGCGCCGAGAGCACCGCGCAGGATCGCGTGGTCGAAGCGCTCGGCCGATCGGCGAGCGAATGGTCGGGTCCGTTCCAGTCCGACGCGTCGACGTGGCTCGAGGAGCGCGTCGTTCTGTATTGTCTCGAGCGCGAAGGCCGGCAACCTGCTCGAGCTCGGCCGATCCACTCGAGTCTACCGAGGGCGGTGCCGCTCGGCTTTCGGGAGATGGACCGAGCGCGGCTCTACGCCGGGGCCGCGGCGCTGCCGCCGATCGCGCGCGCCGCGGTGTGGTTGGTAATGTTCTCCCGCCGTCCGTACGCGGATGTCGCCAATGTCCTGAATATTTCGCGCGACGCGCTATGCCAACTTCTCGCGCACCGGGATGCGTTGATCGCATCACTGCTGCGCGGAGGGCAGGACGCGAGCGATGCCGTGAGTCGAGGGACGTGGTGACCATGGATTGCGGATCGGCGAGGGAGTTGCTGTGGCCGCCCGAGCGGCCGCGTCTCGCGGAGGGTCAGACCATGGCTGCGCGGCGCCACATGCAGTCGTGCCGGGCCTGTCAAACGTTCCTCGAGTGGGACGATGCGCTGGTCGCGCTCCATTCACGATCCGAGACGGCACCTCCGTCCAGGTTACGCGAGCGCGTGCTCCGCCGGATCGCCGAGACGCGAGCGAGCCGAGCCGGACACGAGAAGTCCGCGGGATGGTTCGGCGCGATCCTACCGGCCTGGCGGACGGCGATCGCCGCGGCTACGGTCGCGACCGTCGTGCTCGTCGTGGCCGCCGTTGGCTACGGCTTGTGGAGCTCGCAGCCCAAGCCAGTGCCGGATCCCGTCTTCATCGAAGATTATCTCCGGCGCGCCGTGAGTGAAGATCGCATCACGACGTCCGACCCCGAACGAGTGGCGCGGTTTCTTACACGCGAGCTCGGGCGCTCGGCGCGCCCGCTTTCTTCGCCTGCGCTCGTCATTGTCAGTGCGGAGGTTTGTCTGCTCGACGGCGTGCGTGGTGCGATGATCCTCTATGAGAAGGACGGGCGCCTGATCTCCCACTATCTGATTCCGCGGGCAAGCGATCGAACCCAAGCGCCCCGGCCGCGGCCGGTTCGGAGCGACGGCGTCGGCCTCGTGACATGGGGCGCAAATGCGTTCGATCATGCGTTGCTGGCCGAGATGCCCGCGGACTCGCTGATCGCTCTCGTCGCCGACGTCGGCGCGACATAGCGAACGGAAGCGCGCCCCTCAGCGATCCTCGAAACCCCTGACAGGTTGGGAACGACGGTATCGGCCGGGCCGGGCCGTCACGTCTGAGGACGCGGCGTCATCAGATAATCCGCCGCGGCGTTCGCTCCGTGACAAGTGGCGCACATCTCGACACGGCCGGACACTTCGGCCACGCCCGCCGTGTCCCACTTGGCCCAGAACCAGTCGTTGTGCTCAGGGTCGTAGCCCGCGACCTTGTGCATCGCGGTGACGGCCATGAACGTGCCGTCGGGCGCGTAGTTCTCCTTCACGATGATCGCGCCTTCAGGCATCATCGGAGAGCCGCTGGTCAGCGCGTCGAGCGCGAGCGGGCTGACGTACGTGGTGAGCAGCATGCCGTGTGGCTCCTGGCCGGTGTACAGCTCCCCCTTGCCCGGCCAAAGCGGCCAGCTCCGATAGTCCTCGTCCCGTAGGTACGCCCAGAACGCCGCCTCCGTGGTATCTGGCGCTTGGGCCGCGGGCTGCGCGGGCGCTGGTTCGGGCGCCGGCAGCTCGGGCGGCGGCTGGTCCGCCTCCTCATCCGGGCGAACGCAAGCAAACATGAGCGTCATGCCGGCGAGGGCGGGAACGAATCGCAGCGCGTGCATCATTCCTCCTGGCTGAGGTGCAGGGCGTGCAACCAGCTACGCGCACTCCCGATTCAACGAGATCGGCGCTTGGCTGGCCTACGTGCCAACCGGTCCGCGGGTGCAGGGGTTCCCACGGTCTCGCGGCTCCGCTGCCGTGCTCGCGAGCCGATGCGCCGCATTCGTCTATCGACCCTTTGCGGCCTCTTCGAGGATGGCGGCGAAGTCCTCGTACGGAAGCGCGCCGACGACGACCTTGCCGTTCACGAGGAACGTGGGCGTGCCGCGGACGCCGAGCGATCGAGCGAGCTTCGTGTTCCGATCGAGCACCTCCTTCGAGGGGTCCTGCTCCCAACAGGTGGCGAACCGCTGATCGTCGAGGCCGAGCTCGACCGCCCAGTTCCCGAACTTCTCGTCCTG
>JBOHRM010000630.1:0-8674 GCA_050732715.1 Longimicrobiales bacterium | reverse complement strand
GGCGTTCCGTTCTCCGGGTTATCGCTCATCCGTGGCCTCCTCGCCCGTCGAAGGCAGGCGCACGTGGTCACCATCGGCCAGCTGCTGCTGACCCACGATGACGATGCGCTCACCCGGCTCGAGCCCGCTCTCGATCACCACGTTGCGGCCTTGACCCGCGCCCATGGTCACCGCGCGCGCCCGCGCCGTCGTCTGCCCTTCCTCCTCATGGACCACATAGACCAGATAACCCGTCGCACTGCGCAGCACCGCCTCACGCGGGACGACGATCGCCTGCTCGATTACGCGCCGGGCCAGCCGCACGCGCGCGACCAGACCGGGCTTGAGCTCACCACCCGAGTTCGGCACGTCGACCTCGATCGGAAACGTCCGCGTGCGCGCGTCGACCACGGAGCCGACGAACGCGATGTTGCCCCGCATCTCGCCGAGACCTTCCGCCTCGAGCCCGATGTCCGCCTCGCCGCCGGCCGCGATCTGGCCCGCGTAACGCTCGGGCACGCCGGCCGCGACCTTGAGCGGGTCCGCGTCGACGATGCGTGCGACGGTCGCGCCGGGTTGGACCATCGTGCCGATCTCGACCTGGCGGTCCTCGAGAAAGCCGCTGATCGGCGCGCGTACCACCGTGCGCTCGAGCCGCGCCTCGAGCTGGCGCGCGTTCGCCTCCGCCGTCTCGGCGCCGTACTTCGCCTGGAGATACGCGATCTCGGTGCCCATCTCCTCGTCCTCCCACAGACGGCGCTGGCGCTCGTACGTCTCCCGCGCGAGCGCCGCCTCGGACACCGCTTGCTCGTGCTGCGCGCGCAGCACCCGATCATCGATCCGCACGATCGGCTGGCCCGCTGCCACACGCTGGCCCTTCTCGACGAAGACCTCGCGAACCACGCCCTGCTCCTCGCTCGCGACCGTCACATCGCGATCGGCCTCGAGCATCCCCGTCACAGTGATGCGCTCGGCGAACGGCTCCGCCTGCGCCGTCATCGTCTCGACGTTGACCACGCGGGTCGGCGCCCTCGGCTCTTCCGCCGCAGCCGCACCGCTCGCCTGCACGGCCTCCCCGGCGCTGCCGCACGACCCGAGAACGGCGGCCACCACCAGCAGGAACACCCCTCCGAACAGCCTACCTCTATGCCTCATCATTCGCTCCCGTATCCTTGTGCGATCCCGCGCATCGCCTCGACTGGAGGCTCCATTCCGAGCGCCTGGTCCAACCGTGCCCGAGCGACCAGATAGTCATAGACCGCCTCGGCGTAGTTGAACTCGCTTTGCCGAAGCGCGACCTCCGCGTCCGTGACCTCGAGCGGACTGCTGATGCCTTCACGGTACTGCACGCTCGCGATCTCGTAACCACGCTCCGCCTGCTTCAGCGCGAGACGCTGCGCCGCGCCCCGCCCCCTCGCCTCGTCCACCTGCTCGAGCAGCGTCTTCACTTCGTTCTCGACCTGATCCACCAGCAGGTTCTGCTGCGTTCGGACCTGCTCGATTCCAACGCGGAGCTGGCCTGTCCGCGCCGGCCGCTGGAAACCCGCGAACAACGGCACCGTCACCTGGACACCGACCTGCCGGCTGTACGAACGCTGGAGACTCGAACCGAAGAAATTCGGATCACCGTTCTGCTGCGCATTGATCGAATACGTCCCGAACAGCGAGATGCTCGGCAGATACTGCGCCTGCTCAACCCTCAACTCCGTCTCGCGCAACTGCCTCGTCAGCTCGAGCTGCCGGACATCCGAACGATGGCCGAACGCCATCTCGACCGCTTGCTCCGGCGTCAACGTCTCCGGCTCCGCAGCCGCCATCACCAGCGCCGCCGCGGCCACGCCCGGATCCACCACCGCCTCGGTCTCCGGCTCGATCGCCGCGCCGGTCTCCTCGCCCCCAACGTCGCCGAGCGCAACGTCGCCGAGTGCTCCGACGACGTCCACGGAATCCAGATCCGACGCGCCGAGCTCGATCGCGATGCCCCGCTTCGCCTCGGCCGCCGCGTTCCGCGAACGCCGCAGCTCGGGCTGCACGTTCGCCAGCTCGACCTCGAGCCGCAGCACATCGTAGCTCGACGCCATCCCCGCACGGTGCATCGCCTGCGTCTCGTCGAGCGTCTGCTGGATACGCTGCACCGTCTTCTCGCTCAAGCGAACGCGCTCCTCGGCCAGCAACGCGTCGTAGTACGCCACCTTCACCCGCGTCGACACGTCGATCGCGTTGCCACGCACCACCTCGCTCTGTAGCGTGCGGAACCGCTCCGCCGCGCCCACACCCACGAACGCGCTCGCCTCGAAGATCGGCTGCTCCGCCCGCAACTGGAGGTCCCAATTGTTGTCAGCGCCGAACCGCAGCGGCACCAAGTCATTCGGGTCCGCGTCCGGATCGAAGAAACGCGCCGGCACGAAGGTGACCGGGAGCGCCAGATTGCGCGCGTAGCTCGCCGTCAGATCGAGCGTCGGGAACACACTGCCCCACGCCTCGCGCACCTGATCATCCGCTCGCCCCCGCTCCAGCATCGCATCCTTCAAATCGCGGTTGTTGCGCAACGCCAGATCGAGCGCCTGCTCGAGCGTCACTCGCTGAACGCCGCCGGCCGGCGACTCCTGCGCCGCCGCCGCGATAGGCACCAAGAGCGCCGCCATCAGCACCACGCCGACGCGGCTCACTAAAAATCTCATCCGTGTCCTGTCTTTCTCTGTCACTGCGTTTGGGTTGCGGGTTGCGGGTTTACGGGTTGCGGGTTCCCCGCCCCACCCCGCTGGGTTTGGGTTGCGGGTTTACGGGTTGCGGGTTCCCCGCCCCACCCCAGCCGGTGTGGACCACGCGAACCGCGTCCTCCACCAGCTCCAAGAACTCGTCGTGCGAGCCGACATCACTCGCGAGGTGCCCACCCAGGTACAGCGTCACCAATCCATGAATCAGACCCCACCCGATCACCGCCGCACGACCCGCATCGTCGATCGCGAACGAGCCCTCTTCACCCGCCCGCGCAACCAATGCGATGATGTCGTCGAACACATCGCCGCGCGGCGCACCACCTTCCGGCCGCGGACACTCGATCAGATGCGCAACCCCCGGAAGCTCGAACATCACACGGAAGTAAGCGGTATTCTCGAGCGCGAACCGCGCGTACGCCCGGCCCGTCGCACCATACTGGTCCGCCGCGCTCATGGTTTCAGGTAGCGCCGACAAAAGATCGCGCAGCGCCGCTTCTAGACGTTCGAAACCCGCTTCTACAACCTCGCGGATCAGATCGTCCTTGTCCTTGAAATACAGATAGATCGTGGCGGGCGAGTACTCGATGCGCTCCGCGATCGCTCGCATCGACAGCGCAACGAATCCCTGCTCCGACAGGATGTCGCGCGCCGCCTCGAGGATGAGGGTGCGGACCTGCTCGCGTTCGCGTTCGCGTCGTTCGGCTGTGCCCAAGGTGTGTACGCCTGTCAGTTCATGAACACAATTCATGAGATTAACAGCGTTCAGCCGCAGCCGCAAGGGCCGCGACACCCGGGGCCTCAGTTGCGTTGGGCGTCCGGCACACCCGTCTGGAGGAAACGCAGCCGGCCGCCATGAGGACGCGAGGTTGTTGACATCCTCCCGGAGTCAACTATGTTGACTTGGACCGCCGACAATAACCGCCGACAATAGAGGAAGTGCCCGTGAGACGACGTGAGTTCCTGGGAGGGCTCGAGGAGATGGTACTGCTGGCCGCGGTGCGGTTGGGGGATGGTGCGTACGGCGCGGCGATCCTGCGGGAACTGGACGAGGAGGCGGGCCGTGACGTTCCCCGAGGATCGGTCTACATGACGCTGGACCGTCTGGAATCCAAGGGTCTGGTTACGAGCCGGGCGGAGGAGGCAACGCCGGGCCGGGGTGGTCGCCCGCGTCGGATGCTCGTGGTGACCGAGGCGGGGCTAGCCGCATTGCGCCGCACGCATCGCGTCCGGCAGCGCCTCCTAGACGGGCTGGACGAGGTTTTTCAGCCATGATGGCCCTCCGCGCGAGCCGGCCGGCGGCCAGCCTGCCCTCCTCCTCCGTGCATTCAAGCGCTCACCGATGAGGCCTCCCCGCTGGGCGGAGCGACTGCTCCTTCTGTGCGTTCCCTACGGCCTGGCGAGGGATTCAGTGGTGGGGGATATGGAGGAGGAGTTTCGACTTCGGGCGGTGCGCGGCACTCCAGCGTCGGCGCGCTGGTGGTACGGCCGGCAGGCGGTCGGCATCACGTGGCGCTACCTAACCCGCCGCCTGGTGGCGTGGCGCGGCGCTGCCGAGGCGCCCGGCCGAGGTGATTCCCCGACTCACGACCCTGGATCGGAATGGGGCGACGTTCTGGGCGACAAAGCAACGACGAATCGTAGGAGCAACGGCATGGATGACATCGGACGCATGTTCCGGTTCGGGTTGCGGAGCCTCGGTAGGAATCCGGCGTTTACCTGGACGGTGGTGCTGCTGTTTGGGCTCGGTGTTGGGAGTGTGACGACGATCTTCACGCTGCTCGATCACGTGCTGCTGCGGCCCTTGCCGTATCCGGCAGCAGACCGGCTGATCGAGCTCGAATACCAGCAATCTGGGCCGACATTCCAGAATGTGCACGAGTTTGGTTCCGTCGAGGCGTGGGCGGCTGCGCGAACGCTGGACGCGAATCTCACTGGCGCGGGCCGGCCGCAGCGATTGACCAAGGCAGAGGTGTCGGAAGGGTTCCTCGCCTTGTTCGGTGCGCGACCCAGCGCTGGACGACTGCTGGTGGCGGACGATTTCCGCACGGGCGAAGCCGTCGTCTTGTCGCACGGGGCGTGGCAGCGTGTTTTCGGGGGTGATGCCGGTGTGATCGGGCGGCAGATCGTGCTGGACGGAAAGCCCGCCGTCGTCATCGGTGTACTCGACGCCTCGTTCGAGCCTCCGGAGGCACACGTAGGGACCTCCGTCGATGTCTGGGGCCCGCTCGATCCAGCGGCGGAATGGCTTTCGAGACGGGACAACGAGCAGTTGCGGGTGGCCGGGCGGCTGCGTGAGGGGCGTTCACTCGCGGCCGTGTCGGCCGAGGCCGACGCGCTTGCGCAGCGACGCTGGCGCGAGCACCCGCGGCAGCACTCGACGCCGGACTGTCCTCCGGAGATGTGCCCGGGCGGCATCCGCCCGATCCCAGTGGCAAGTCTGCAGGAGGCGACGGTCGGCACCGTTCGAAAGGGGCTGGGTCTCCTGTTCGGTGCGGTGACGCTGCTCTTGCTGATCGCCTGCACGAACGTGGCTCAGCTCTTCCTGGCGAGGGGGCTGGCGCGCGCTCGTGAGATGTCGGTCCGGCGTGCGCTCGGCGCGCGTACCGGATCGCTGATGTCCCAACTCCTCGTCGAGAGCCTGTTGGTCTCCGCGGGCGGCATGGTGTTGGGCGTATTGTTGGCCCATGCTGGGCTGCACGGCTTGCTTGCGCTTGGCGCGGAGGCGCTGCCGCGAGTGGACGCCATCCGTATCGACCTTCGTGTCCTCGCCTTCGCGCTGTCGGTGGCGCTGGCCACGGGACTGGTCTTCGGGCTCCTGCCCGCCTTGCGGCTGGCACGGGGCGACGCGGCCGATGCGCTGCTGAGTCGGGCAAGGGGGAGCACGGACGGACGCAGAGCCAACCGACTGCGTGCGGGGCTCGTCGTGGCGGAAGTCGCGCTGTCCGTCATCTTGGTAACCGGCGCGGGCCTGCTCCTGCGCAGCCTGGCCAGGCTTCACGATCAGGAGCTCGGGTTCCGTACAGAGAACGTATGGACGCTGCCGCTTTCGCCGGTGGGGATCGAGACCGGCGAGGAGTGGGTCCGGCGCATGGAGCGGGTGCGGTCATCGCTCGCCGAGACGCCAGGCGTTCAGGCTGCGACCTACGGGACCACGTTGCCACTCGAGTTCGTCGGCGGCAGGCGCTGCTGCTGGAACAATCGGCCGACGTTCTCGGGCATCGAGTTTCCGGTGCTCCTGCAAATGCACCCGGTGGACGCCGACTACTTCGATCTGTTGGACGTCGAGATCGTGGCAGGGGCGCCGTGGCAGCGCCACGAAGAGGACCTGAGGCCTATACCGGCGTTGCTCTCGGAGGGCGTTGCGGTGGATGCCTTCGGCTCCGCGGAGGACGCTGTTGGCCGGGAGATGCAGTTGCTCGGCACCGAGTATCGCATTGTCGGTGTCGTGAGGGACCACCTCTACTATGGCGCCGATCAACCCGCTGCACCGCTGGTCTATCTGCCGATCACGACGTCGTGGCCAACACGCGCGCATATGGCGGTCCTCGTCAATGGCGGGGAGGCAAGCCTTGCGAGCCGGCTCAGGGAAGCGGTGTGGCGGGCCGAGCCGGATCTTCCGGTTCCCGTAGTGCGCAGCCTGGACGAATGGAACGGCGCGGCGAACGCGCGTATGCGCTTCGAATCGCTGCTTTTTACGACATTCGGGGCAGTCGCGTTGGTGCTGGTCGCGGGCGGGCTCTACGGCACGTTGCTCTACGCCGTTGGCCTGCGCAGGCGCGAGCTGGGCATCCGGCTGGCTCTCGGAGACAGCCCCGCCCGCCTGAGGTGGACCGTTGTGGGTCAGGGCTTCCGCATCGCGGCGATTGGGTGTGCGCTCGGCGGCGTCGCCTCTCTGGCCTTCGGCCGCCTCCTGGAGAGCCGGCTCTTCGGGGTCGAGGCGAACGACCTGCTCACGATCGGTGGGGTCCTTGCAATCGTCATCGGCAACGCGGTCGTCGCGAGCTGGGTTCCGGCGCGCCGCGCGGCGGCTACCGACCCAATGGAGGCGCTACGCGCTGAATAGCGGCAGCGGTGAAGCGTCGTGCCGCGTCAGTCCAAGTCCCATTCAGACGCCGCTGCCATCTCTCAACCGTAGAAGGTCCTGCACGAGTCTGAGCCGGCTCTTGACCAGGTCGATCTCACTCTTGACGGCCGCAGTGTACTAGAGTATTGATACAGCCATACGGCATCAGGGATCGCCGGATTCGGCGACCTCGCCGCGCTCACAGGTGCCGAGTGAGAGATCGCGTTCCGCTGACTCATTACGCTAGCGGGTTCGATGGACATCACGATCAACGTCGCAGACGGCGTCCCGATCTATCGTCAGATCGCCAATCAGATCCGGTACATGGTGGCATCCGGGCTGTTGCGTCCGGGTGAGGAGATTCCGTCGATCCGGACGTTGGCGTTGCGGCTGAAGGTGACGCCGAACACGGTGGTGAAGGCATACGACGAGCTGGAGTCCGCGGGGATCCTGGAGAAGCGACATGGTGCCGGCACGTTCGTGACGGGACGACGCGCGTCGCTGGCAAAGCGAGAGCGTGGCCGAATCATCGAGCAGCGGATCGATGCGTTGCTGGCGGAAGCGCATCAGCTCGGCTATGCGCCGGACGAGCTGCTGGCCGCGTTCCGTGATCGGCAGGCGGCGATGGAGGAGCACGCAAACCTGGAGGCGACCGGATGAGCGACTGGGTTGTTGAAGTGGACGGTGTGTCGCGGCGATTCGGCCGGACGGTGGCTCTCGATGATGTGAGCTACCGTGCGTCGGAGGGACGAGTGTACGGTCTGGTGGGCGTCAACGGCGCGGGGAAGACGACGCTGATCAAGCACCTGCTCGGACTGCTGCGCGCGAAGTCGGGCACGGTGCGCGTGTTCGGTCTGGACCCGGTGCGGTACCCCGTCGAGGTGCTGCGCCGCATCGGCTATCTCTCGGAGGAGCGCGAGCTGCCCGAGTGGATGCGGATCGACGAGCTGATGCGGTACACGCAGGCGTTCCATCCGAACTGGGACATGCGCTACGCGCACGAGCTGCTGGCGACGTTCGGGTTGGATGCCGACAAGAAGGTCAAGGACCTGTCGAAGGGGATGCGTGCGCAGGTGGGGTTGGTTGCCGCGGTGGCGCACCGTCCGGACCTGCTGATCCTGGATGAACCCTCCACCGGGCTGGATCCCATAGTGCGCCAGGACATCCTGGACGCGGTGGTGCGCACCGTGGCCGATGACGGCCGAACGGTGCTCTTCTCGTCGCATCTGCTCGACGAGGTCGAGCGCATGTCCGATCACGTGACGATGATTCACGAGGGGCACATCGTGCTCGATGGGACGCTGGAGCGCGTGCGGAGTGAGCACCTGCGGACTCAGGTGCGGTTCGAGGAACCGCTCGATCGGGCGCCGACGATCGAAGGCGCGCTCACGGTCGAGGGGGGTGGGCGGTCGTGGAGTGTGATCCACAACGGCTCACCGGATCGATTCCGAGCGTCGGTGGCCCTTCAGCAGGGGGAGGTCGTGCAATCTCGCGAAGCAACGCTGGAGGAGATCTTCGTAGCGCGGGTCGGGCGGACACCGGCGCCGGCGGAGGCGGCATGACGATGAGGAACCCCGCGATGGCCGTGCTGTGGGAATCCTGGCGGCTATCCCGCCTGGGCCTGGCGATCAAGGTGTTCGTCGCGGTGTTCGGGGGCGCCGCGCTGATCGTCAGCCCGATGGACACCGGCTGGAGTGCGACATTTGCGCTGATGCTCGCCGGCTTCATGGCCTGGACCGGCTTTGTGTGGGCCGTCAATGTTGACAGCAGGAAGGGGTTTTCGATGGCGTTGGGATTCGCGCGCCCGATCCCGACGTGGATGCTGGTGAGCGTTCCGATGGCCTACGTCGGCATCACGTGCGCCGTCACCTATCTCGTTTATGTGCTTGTTCTGCAGGCGGCGCTCGGCATT
>JBOHRM010000629.1:0-2745 GCA_050732715.1 Longimicrobiales bacterium | reverse complement strand
GCTGCGACTGGGCGAGGTCGAGCCGCGGCGGCGCACGGATGCTACTGAGCCCTATCCCATCCATTCGCTCGAGGTCGGGTCCGGCCCGCCGCTGCTGCTGATCCACGGCGCGAGCGGCGGCGCGGCCAACTGGTACCGGCTGCTCGGTCCGTTGTCATCGGATCACTGGGTCCACGCACCCGATCTGCCCGGCTTCGGCCTCTCGCCGGCGCTCACGCCGCGGCCCGGCCTCGGCGAGCAGACAGCCGACGTGCTGCTGGCCTGGGCACACCGAACACTGCACGAACCGTTCGACGTCGTCGGTACGTCGTTCGGCGGACTGGTCGCGCTGCGGATGGCGCAGCGCGCGCCCGGATCCGTACGCCGGCTCGTCTTGATCGACTCGGTCGGGCTCGGCCGCATGCTCCCCGCCGTCGTGCGTGCCAGCACGCTCCCCGTGATCCGAAACGTGCTCCGGCGGCCCACTCGGTCGGGCACGGCGTGGCTGCTGCGCCGCTTGATGGTCGCGGACCCGCGTCGATTGGCGCCCGACGAGCGCGAGGCATTGATCGACTATCTGTGGGTGTCTGCACGCGCCGGCGCGGCGATGCTCGCCGAGGCGATGGTGCGCTTCGCGGGCCTCGGCGGCCAGTACGAGGTGCTGAGCGACGGCGAGCTCGGGGCGATCGACCATCCCACGCTCGTGCTCTGGGGCGAACGTGACCGGTTCCTGCCGCTCTCGCACGGAGAGCGCGCCGCGCGCCACATTCCCCGTGCGTCGCTCGACGTCATCCCGAACGTGGGCCACTCACCGAATTGGGAAGCGCCTCGCGACGTCGGCGCGCGCTTGCGACGGTTTCTCCGTACGACGTGACCGGCACGCACGGCGACGTCGAGACGGCATACTGTCCAGACTGTCCAGGCGTGGTCGTCGCAACTTGATCGGCGTGCGAGATGCCCCGTAGGTTACCGCCGCCGCTTTGTCGGCCTATCTTCCAATGAACTGAACCGTCCCACGAATGGACAAGCTTACAATCGAGGACCTGCCCGAATCCGCGTTCAAGGGGAAACGTGTGTTGGTCCGCGTCGATTTCAATGTACCGATCGAGAACGGAGGCATTGCCGATGACACGCGCATCACCGCGACGCTGCCCACGCTCGAAGCGCTGGTCGAGCGGCGGGCGCGCATCATCCTCGTCTCGCACCTCGGCCGCCCTCGCGGTCAGTGGGTCGATGACCTCTCGCTCGCGCCCGTCGCCGACCGGCTGCGCGAGCGGATCGACGCGCCGGTGACCTTCGTGCGCGACGTCGTCGGCGCGGACGCGCACGCGGCGGTCGACGCGCTCGGTCCGGGCGAGATCCTGCTGCTCGAGAACGTGCGGTTCCTGCCCGGCGAGGAGACCGATGACCCGCACTTGAGCGAGGCGCTCGCCGCGTTCGCCGACGTCTATGTGAACGATGCGTTCGGCACCGCGCACCGCGCGCACGCAAGCACGCGCGGCGCACCCGAGGTCATCCGCGCGGAGGGCCGGCCCGCCGTCGCGGGGCTGCTCATGCAACGCGAGCTCGAGTTCCTCGGCAAAGCGCTGGCCGAGCCCGAACGCCCGTTCACCGCGATCCTCGGCGGCGCCAAGATCTCCGGTAAGATCGACGTGATCGAATCGCTGCTGCCGCGCGCGGACCGGCTGCTCATCGGCGGCGCCATGGCGAACACGTTCTTCGAGGCGCTCGGCCTCGAGACCGGCCGCTCGCTGGTCGAGGACGATCGTGTCGACGTCGCGCGCGAGCTGCTCGGCCGGGCCGGCGACAAGCTGGTGCTGCCCGCAGACGTGATCATCGCGAATGAAGCCGAGGCGCGCGCCGCACCATCGACGGTCAGCCGTGACGACGTCCCGCCCGACGCGCGCATCCTCGACATCGGCCCTGCCACGGTCGCCGCGTTCCGCGAGATCATCACATCGTCTCGCACCGTACTCTGGAACGGGCCAATGGGCTACTTCGAGATCGGCGCATTCGCGGAAGGCACGCGCGGCGTAGCCGGTGCGGTCGCGGAGGCGACCGCGAACGGCGCGGTCACCATAGCAGGCGGCGGAGACACCGCCGCGGCGCTCGAGGAGGCCGGACTCGCCGACCGACTCACCCACGTCTCGACCGGCGGCGGTGCGTCCCTCGAGTTCCTCGAAGGCCGCACGCTCCCCGGAGTCGCCATCCTCAACGATCGCAATGGCCAATGACGCCCGCCGATCCGTCGCGCCGCATAGCCGCGCCTGTCATCGCGGGCAACTGGAAGATGAACAACGGTCCCAGCGAGACACGCGACTTCTTCGATGCGTTCCTCGAACTGTATGGCGCGGGGCAGGAGCGGACCGTCATCTTCTTCCCGCCGACGCTGAGCTTCGCCAGTGCCGCGAACGCAGTCACTGCGCGCGGGGACATTGGCCTCGGCGTCCAGAACATCTACTGGCAGAAGGCCGGCGCCTTCACGGGCGAGATCAGCGCGGCGATGGCGGCCGAGGCCGGCGCCCACTACACGCTCGCCGGCCACTCCGAGCGGCGACAGCTCTTCCATGAGTCCGATGACGATGTCGGCCGCAAGGCGGCCGCGGCGATCGAAGCCGGCGTCACCCCCGTCATCTGCGTCGGCGAGACGCTCGCGCAGCGTGAGGCCGGTGCGCTCGAGGCCGTGCTCGCCCGCCAGCTCGATGCCGCGCTGCGACCGATCGACCGCCAGCCCGGCTTCCTTCTCGCCTACGAGCCCGTCTGGGC
>JBOHRM010000628.1:0-3620 GCA_050732715.1 Longimicrobiales bacterium | reverse complement strand
GTATCCGCCACGCCTACCTTTCGTTTGGGCACTGCAGATGGTGGCGGTCCGGAGGACTTCGGACAGGTGGCGGGCGTGGTTGAGCTCTCCGATGGCACGATCATCGTCGCCGACGGTTTGGCCCGCGAACTGCGGGCCTTCGACCGCTCGGGCACGCAGCTCTGGCGCACGGGCGGAGCCGGCCCTGGACCCGGAGAACTCAGGGCGTTGAGCGCAATTGCGCTGTTGCCCGGGGATTCCATTCTCGCGGCGGAGTTCCTGCAGGCCTCTGTGTTCGGGCCAGCAGGAACGTACCAGCGGAGGTTTTCCAGAGATCCCTTTCCGGCAGGGCGAGGCGACGTGACCATCCCCTCAGTCCAGGGAGGATTGTCAGACGGCACACTGCTTGAAACGACGATGCTGGGCGGGAGCCCGGAGGCTGACCTGCCGGAGCGCCCCCAAGTCGTCGCGGCCTTTCGGGATCCTGAAGGTCGCGTGCTCCACGAAATCTCCGAGTCTTTTCTAGGACCAGCGAGATACGTCGTAGTGTCTCCGGAACAGACCGGTCAGGGAATCGAGGTGCAGACGGCGACCGGAGACATGGGCCCGGAGACGGTGTTTGCCGTTGGAAGTGACTGGGTCGCGGCGGGCATACAGGAATCCTTCGAGATTCGACGGTATCGGTCTGACGGATCACTCTTCGCAATCCTCCGGGTTGCGCACGCGCCCCCGTCTGTCGACAAGTCGCGCTACGTTCAGCACGGACTGTCGGACATCGATGACCCAGGACGCCGGGCCGAGGTCCGGAAGCAGCGTGAAGAGGCGTTCCTGCCCGAGACGCTCCCGCTGTTCGCCACGATCCATGTCGACCTGGAGGAGCGCCTTTGGATTCAAGAATTTGTTCCCGTATACGAGCGACGCCTTCCCGTCTGGTGGGTGGTGGGACCGGGTGGCGAGTTCCTCGCCGAAGCGACGCTGCCCGAGCGCTTCATTCCGTACCGGATCTCGTCCGAGGAGGTATTGGGAGTCACGCTCGATCCGCTGGATGTTCCGCACGTGGAGGTGTACCGAATCGGGTCCGATAGTGGCTGAGGATCCCCGGTCGCTCAGGCCTAATGGCGCGCGTCCTAACGATCGGTTGCAGCAGTCACGCAGGACATGCTTGCAGACCTGCGCCCGGCAAGAGTCCAGCACTGGCCGAAGTACCCGCGCCTTGACGGGCGTGCTGCTGAACCGAAAGACGTTATACGGCGCGATGGAGTGAGGTGTGCTCATGCGGGTCCGTGAACGGCAAGCAACGATTCGCGGACGCTTGCCGTCGAACTCTTGGATCCCCTGGAGGTGAGCGACACCATGCCGGATGATGGACGGACGCGCACGGTGCGCGCCATGAGCGTTATCGCTTCTCTGAAGGACCGCCACGCGGTTCGGCGGCCACTCGCGATGCCCTACGCACTCGTGGCGCTTCTTGCTTGGGCTTGTAGAGGAGCGGATGAGGTGTCCGTTGCTCCCGCACGCACGGATTCGGCGGGCGTGGCCCTTGTGGTCAACGCGCCCACAGATCGGGCACTCGATTGGACCTTTGAACCTGTCCTCATCCTCGGCGGGGTGGACGACGGACCTGCCGCGTTCTTTCGGGTTTTCCCGACGTCGATCGGTGTGGACTCAACCGGGCACCTGTATGTCCTGGATGCCGGCAACTTCACCGTCTCCGTCTTTGATCGCTCGGGTGAGCACCTGCGCTCGTTCGGACGGCAGGGCCAAGGTCCGGGCGAGCTCGGTTTCCCATCCGACATGGCGGTCACGCCTAGCGGCGAAGCGGCGGTCTATGACTTTGCGCGCCGCGCGCTCGTCTTCATCGACGCCGATGGTTCGTTCACAGGAACGTTCGCCCTTCCCGGTCCGCTCCAACGACAAGTCGCGCTTCTGGATGACGGGACCGTTGTGGCGGAAGTCACGCAGGCGACTGTGACCGCAGACTCGACCGACTACCGTCTGCTCGCACTCGGGGGGGACACGGTAAACGTTGCCTGGGTCCGACAGTTCAGCCAGCCTGAGCCACGGCAGACCACGTGTGGGTCAGTCGCCATGCCTCCCTACTTCGGGCCGCGCCTCGTCTGGGCCGCTGCCGGGAACCGCATCGCGGTAAGCGACGACGCGACCTGCGCGATCCGTATCGTCGACGGTAACCGTCTCGTCGGCATCTGGAGGCGGGACCTTCCTCCGATTCGGTCCTCGCCACAGCTTGCCGCTTGGGAGGCTGCTAGGGGCGACAGCCTTCGCTTCCCTGGTGGTTGCGCCTTGTCGGCAGAAGAAGCCGCGACGCAGTTCGGTTACCACGAGACCGCCCCGCTGATCCAGGGCCTCGCCGTGTCTCCTGATGGCGCGATCTGGCTCCGGCGTCGGACCGACGTACCCGGTGAGTCGCAGATCGATGTGATGGACGCCACCGGAGCCTACGTCGGGACTCTCTCCGCGGAGTCGCCGTTTCCGGCGCTCTTTCGCGGCACAGACGAGATCGTCGCAGTGGAGACAGACGAATTCAGTCGGCCCCTCGTGGTGGTGTATCGGATCCGCAGGGGATCATGACTCGCCTCTCTCTATCATGAGGCTGAAGAGTCTCCTTGCCTTCGCCGCCCCACGGGTGGCGCCGTATAACGGGGGGCCGAACCTGACGCGGAGGAGCGTGGTGGTTGATGGTCAGCATCCGGGCCGCGCAGGTTAGCCCCAAGGCGTTATGTGGCTTCACGGCCAGCATCGGAGGCCGACATGAGGGAATCACATACATTCCACCGGGACCGTGCGCGGTGCCCGCATTCACTGCGGCCGGACTTTCGCTCGTGATATCCATCACCTCGTGCGTCGGTCCAGGGGACCAGGCCGGTAGTGCTGACAACGCCGCGGGCGTAGCCGTCACCGTGCAACTCGAAAGCGGAGCCACGGTTCCCGGGATCTTCCGTTGATCGCGCGACCGGGCCTCGGAGCATAGCGGCGGCAGCTTCCAATTTCAGGAGGGCGCCGAGAGGGTCGCCGTCCTCCGCCGCGGGGCCGTTTGGTTTGTCGACGACGGCTCCGCGGAACCGGCGCGCCCTGGCTTTTTGGCCATCATTGTCCACCGGGAGGACGGATCAATCGTACCCGGGGAATTCCGGGGACCGCCCCGCCTTGCGGAAGCGGTGAGCGAGGCCTGGGCTACCGAGCGTGGCGTGACGGATCCATCGCCCTCAATCGTGTTGGAGCTGCCCGAACGGCACTCTCGGGTCCGAGTCATTCCGCCAGGTACGGCGGTGCGGACGATCCCCTCCTCTTGAGGTGTTCGTTCTGTTCGTGGGGCTGCACCCTTCCCGGTACGGTGAGATCGCGCGGGAGCCAGGCGGTCATCGAGTGATGACCTCCTCGCTTCAGCGTTTGGCCCCGCGCGTCTCGGCCGATGCCAGAGGCGTATGAACGATCGCATCGACGAACTCGCCAAGGAGCTGGAAGAGGTCACCCAAGGCACCCGAACTGCTTTTGCTAACCTGTCCCGCGATCAGCTCAACTGGAACCGATTGCAGACGGCTGGAGTATCGCCCAGTGTCTCGACCATCTCATCACGATCAACAGTCTTTACTTTCCCTTGCTGGCATCGATGAGGACCGGCC
>JBOHRM010000627.1:0-2309 GCA_050732715.1 Longimicrobiales bacterium | reverse complement strand
ATGCATCCGACCACAATACCGGGAACGGCGAGCTTCGCGCCGTCGGCGAGCACGCTCATCAGCACGCGGCGCCGCGTGGCGCCGACCGCCATGCGGATTCCGATCTCGCGCGCCCGGCACGCGACCGCGAACGCCACCACGCCGTAGACGCCGAGTGCCGCGAGCAGCAGCGTGAGCACGGTGAGGACGCCCACGAACAACGAACCCATATAGATTTCCCTCGTGGCCGCCTCCATCAAGGAGCGCGAGCTCTGTACCGTGGGTCGGGTCAGATCGGGGTCGATTTCGAGCGCGACATCTTGAATCGCCTTCGCCATCCCCGGGTTCTCGGATGCCGCTCGCACCACGAGCGTGTTGCGCGGCGCCGGATGCTGCCAGAGCGGAAGGAAGAGGTTGATGGGCTCCGACTCGTGGCTGGAACCGGCGACATCGTTGACGACGCCGACTACGGTCAACTCCATCACGGTGCTCCGGTCGAGCGCGTAGCGGATGTGTTGCCCGAGCGCATCCTGTCCGGGCCAGAGCAGCGCGGCGAGCGACGCGGTGACGACGGCAACGGGCTCGGCCCCGTCCACATCCGTCTCATCGAATGCGCGGCCGCGCAGCAGCGGCGTGCCGATGGTCTCGAAATACGCCTCTGCCACGCGTGTTGTCCGGACCCCGACGTACGCTTCTTCACCCGCCCGCGTGATGCGTCGATTGCGCCGCTCGTAGTCGAGCGGGATGCCGTCGGCGAGGCTCACCGCTTCGACGCCCGGGATCGCCGCGACGCCGTCGCGCAACTGTCGCAGGAACGGCTCGACCTCGTCCTCACGGTATCCTTCGACGCCGAGGTCGATGGTCGCGACGGACAGGCGGTTCGGCTCGAAGCCGTAATCCGCCTCGTCCATGAGACGGGTCGCCTGCAGCACCATCGCATTGAGCACGAGCAGTGGAATCGCAACCGCGGTCTGCACGGACGTCGCGATGCGATGGATCCAGCTGCGGCGGCGCCCGCCGCCGCCCGCATCGTCCTTGATGGATCGCAGCAGGGCCGGACGGCTGAAGCGCAGCGCCGGGGCGAGGCCAATGATGAGCGTCGTGAGAAGGCCCAGGCCGAGACAGAGACCGACGAGTGTCCAATCGAGGCGTTCCGGGACGGCGAGGCCATAGCGTAGCGCCAGCCACCGCAGCGGCAGCCAGGACAATGCGGTGCCCAGACCGGCGCCGATGAACGCGAGCAGTGCGGACTCCGTCACAAGGTGGCGGATCAGCCGCGTACGGCTGGAGCCCAGAGCGAGTCGCAACGCCAGCTCGCGCTCGCGCATCGTGTTCCGAACCAGCACCATGCCGGCCAGGTTCAGACACATGACGATCAGCACCATGACGCCAGGCGTCATGATCAGAGTGGTCACCACGCGGACCTCATCGCGGCCGCCGCCCTGCCAGGCATAGGGCACCACGCGGGCACCCCGGTCGACGTTGGTACTGGGGTGCGCCTCGGCGAGCCCGCGCATCACGGCGTCCAGCGTGCCGTTCGCCTGCGCCATGCTCGTGCCTTCGTGCAGGCGGCCGATCACCTCCATCCTGTCGGCCCCTCGATCGTCCCGGAGGCTCCCGCCCATGCCCAGCAATGGATGCTCCCACAGCGGAATCCACACGCTCGCGCTCCGGCCCGCCCGGTGCCCGCCGAATCCACGCGGCGTCACGCCGATCACCCGATGGATGACACCGTTCAGATTCAGCGAACGGCCGACCACCCGCAGATCCGCACCGAGTCGGTTCTGCCAGAAACGGTGCCTGACCACCACGGGCGGCTCTCCCGTGACATCGTCTTCCTCGGGAAGAAACGCGCGCCCAGGCGCGACATCCACGCCCAGCGTGCGGAAGTAATTCGCCGAGACGTACATGACGCGTACGGGCGCACCATCATCGCCATCATCCGTGCGCAGGTTGCGCGTTCCCGTGGCCCACCCCGTAACTTCCATCCCGACGTCCGCGCGCTGCAGGTCGGCGAAATCGGGATAGGACCACACGTCGTCCTGCACCCGGCCGCGGGTGGTCACGAGCAGATCGACGGCGCCCTCCGCCTCGATGGCGGCAGGCGGATCGACCGTGGTGCGGATGAGGATCACGAGCAAGGCGTTGATGGCTAGACCAAAGGCGACGGATATGAGACAGACGAGCGTGAAGGTCCACGATCGTTTGAGACCACGAACCGCGTGGCGGATGTCATGGCCCACGCCAGCGAGCACCCGGCCTCCTCGGTATCGCCTCTCGCGACGTCGTTCACTCCAGCCCGACCTCACAACGTCCAGATACCCGACGAG
>JBOHRM010000626.1:0-2836 GCA_050732715.1 Longimicrobiales bacterium | reverse complement strand
GTCCATACGCGTCGAGCCGAGCTCATACTCGAGGATCAGCTCGCCGTTGAGCCAGTGCTCGCCACGATTGCCGACGAACACGATACGGCTGGTGTTCCACTCGCCGACCGGCCGCACGGCCTTGCGCTCGTTCGCGACCACGAGGTCGTAGAGCGCGCCGGCGCGGTGGCTCGGGATCTCTGCGTCCACATGGCGGTCATCATCCAGGATCTGATACTCGAAGCCGAGCGCCGCATGGCGTGGCGGATGTGCGGTCGAGAGCGCCTCGGAGACGTTGTACTTGATGCCGCTGTTCGCGCCGGGCGCGACCCTCCACTCGAACGCGAGCTCGAAATTGCCGAACGTGTCCTCGGTCATCAGGTCGCCGCCCTCTTGCGGCTGGCCGTCGGGCGCGACCGGAACCGCGCCGCTCGCGACTTTCCGGATCGTACCATCCTCGACTCGCCAATGCGCGATCGGCACGGTGTCCCGGCCGACGCCGCGCCAGCCATCGAGCGTGCGGCCATCGAAGAGCGGCCGCCATTCCTGCGCGCCCAGATCGGATGCTGACGCGGCGCTCATCCGACTCGCGTAGGCGATGGTCTCGCCACCCGCCGGCACCGACTCGATGGCTCGAATCTGCTCGATCAGCGGAAAGATCACGGGGTCGTCCCGATAACTCTCGAACAGCGCCGCGACCTGCCGCGTGAACGGCGCCTTGTCCGGCCGGAGCACGGTGACGCCCGCTGCCTCGACCGCGTCGAGCGCCTCCTGGGTCGCCTTTCTCCAGAGAACCTTCTGCACTTCGGCGGACTCGACGGCCGCTTCGCGAAGCCATTGCCGCTGCTGCTCCGAGAGCGTGTTCCAGATCGTCGTGGACATCACGAGCACATCCGGCACCGCTGTGTGCTCGTTGAGTACGTAATACCGCGCGACTTCATAGTGGCGCGAAGTATAGAAGCTCGGCGGGTTGTTCTCCGCGCCGTCGACCACGCCCTGCTGGAGCGCCGTGTACAACTCGCCCCACGAGATCGGCGTCGGGTTGCCGCCCAGCGCGCGGACCATCCGCATCGCCGTCGCGCTCTCCATCACCCGGATCTTCAAGCCTCGAAGATCCTCGGGTGAGCGCACCGGCCGATCCTTGGTGTAGAACGATCGGCTCCCGGCGTCGTAGAACGTCAGGCCGAGCAGCCGCTTCGACGCGCTCTCACGCAGCAGCCGCTCGCCGATCTCGCCCTCGAGCACCCGGAACCGATGCGCCTCGTCGCGGAACAGGAACGGCAGACCGAGCACGCTGTACGCCGGCGAAAAGTTCTCCATGATGCTCGCCGACACCTTCGTCATCCCGAGCGAGCCGATCTGGAGCAGCTCCATGCACTCGCGCTCCGTGCACAGCTGTTGGCTCGGGTAGATGTCGATCCGCATCGTGCTGTCGGACTTCGCCGCGACGCGCTCGGCCATGTACACCATCGCCTCGTGCACCGGGTGCGACGAATCGAGGCCGTGCGCGAGCTTGATGACGAGCGTTTCGCCGTCCGCCCCGCACCCGGCGAGGAGGAGCATCGCGGCGAGCACGAGGCCACGGCGGCGCTGACGGCCGAGGTCGCGCGGCGCGACGCGTCCGGATGCGCCGCGCGCCGGCGGACGAACGAGATCGGGTATGGTGGCTTGCATCGGCGCGCGCGATTTTGCTCGCTGAAGGAACAATCGTCGAGGCTCGAACATACGCCGTGCGTGCGCACACGCGCAACAGCATTGTTGCTGAAGTAGCGCCCCCGGCTCGACGCCCGCTCGGACGTCATGCCGATCACATCACTGGCCGCGTTGTCCGCCGTCTGTCGGCGGTCAACCGTGCGGCGGCCGGTGCGGTTCCATACTGCTTGTCGTGCGCGCGCGTCACCGTAGAGTGGCCGCATGTCGATGTGTTTGGGTGCGGGATTCAAACGAATCGAACGGGCCGGCCGTCCCACTGGCCGGGAGAACGGTGTTGATTGATGGAGCCGGAACCGGTCCGTGCCGTCGTGTCTGGGAGCGCCGGCGTCGAGCCAGCGGCCGAGCGGGTGAGCCCGCGTTTCGACGCGGACGCCGAGCTGGCTCGCCGCATCGCGTCGGGAGACGAGCGCGCGTTCGAGGAGTTCTATCGCACGCACGTGCGGCGCGTCTACGCAATCTGTATGCGCCTGAGTGCGGATCCTGAGCGCGCGAGCCGGCTGGTGCAGGACACGTTCGTCCTGGCGTGGGAGCGCATGGCCTCGTTCCGTGGGGAGAGTCGGCTCTCCTCCTGGCTGCATCGCATCGCCGTGAACGTATTCATCGAAGGCCAGCGCCGGCGTACGCGCTGGGGCCGTGTCCTCGCCGAAGGCGACGGGAGCGCCGACCGCCTGGCGGGCCGCCGAGACGATCCGGAGCTGCGCGTCGATCTGGAGCGCTGCATCGCGGCGTTGCCGGCCGGCGCCCGCACGATGCTCGTGCTGCGTGATATTGAAGGCTACCGCTATCGCGACATTGCGGGGCTCACGGGCGCGGCGGAGGGCACGGTCAAAGCGCAGGTGCATCGTGCGCGCCGGCTGTTGAGGGAGATGCTCGAGTCATGATTGGATCACACATTTCTGAGGCGAGTCTCAACGATTACGTCGAGGGAGGCGTCGCGGGCACCGCGCTCGAGCGGGCCGAAACGCATCTCGCCGAGTGCGTCCAATGCCGCGATGCGGTGAACCGGCTGGGCGCCGTGCTCGAGCAGCTGCACGCGCTGCCGCGCGAGCTAGACCCCGGCGTCGATCTCATGCCGTCGATCCGCGCCGAGACG
Organism: Longimicrobiales bacterium; assembly: GCA_050732715.1. GTDB lineage: Bacteria > Gemmatimonadota > Gemmatimonadetes > Longimicrobiales > RSA9 > JBOHRM01. The sequence continues at coordinate 51 of JBOHRM010000626.1, read as the reverse complement.
CGGCGTCGGCTGCGCGCGCGGACGCGCCGGCACGCGCCGCAGCGGATGCAT
>JBOHRM010000625.1:0-3933 GCA_050732715.1 Longimicrobiales bacterium | reverse complement strand
TGGGCCGCTCCGCACGCCACAACGCCACAAAGCCCTATGGCACCAAGCCAAAGCGCGAGCGCGCCGAAAGCGAGGAGCAGGGACGCCAACAATCTCGGCTGCGCGATCGAGCCGGACACGACCCGATCGAGGACCTCCACAACCGAGACGGGGACGTCGGGGTCGAGGTCCCGAATCGCCTCCCGGATCGGGGCCGGCCAATCGAAGCGCATCGCCTTCGGCACGAACCATGAGCGCCATGGTTCCGATCGGCCGCTGGGCATGGATCCGGTATATCTGCGGCCGCGCCAGCCCGGACAGCGCCTGGCCCTTGGTGTCGCCGACAACGCCGATGATGGGGCTAGTCGGCCGAACCCTCGAACGCCGTGCGGACCCGCTGGCCGACCGGGTCCTGGTCCGGGGAATAGCGACGCGCCGCCGTCTCGTTGATGAGGACGACGAGACCCGCGTCCTCGCGGTCGAGGTCGGTGAAGAGCCGGCCGCGGACCAGCGGGATGCGCAGAGTCTCGAAGTACCCGGCCGTGGCGAGACGCCAATCGATCGGGCGCGACGGAGCGCCCGCCGGATCAGGTCGACCCTCGATCGTCAGGAAATGGCCCCAGTTGCCGCTTCCGAGCGACAGGAGGTGGACGGCGCCCGCGCTCTCGACACCGGCAGCGCGCCGATGCGCTCGAGCAGTTCGCTCCAGAACTGACGGCGGTCCGCGGCCTCGTAGGACGTGGGAGGCGTCGACAGCCGGAGTGAAAGCACGCCGGCCGGATCGAAGCCGGGATCTTCCGAGTTCAGATTCGCGAAGGTGCGCATCACGAGCCCTGCGCCCACGGCCAGCACGAGCGCGAGTGCGTACTCGGAGACGACAAGCTGGCGCTGCCCGCCGCTCAGCTTGACTCCACGCTGTTCCACGACCGTCTCGTGACCCGCTGCCAGCTCTCTGATGAACGCGTCCGCACGCACGTCTCATCCGCGGACCCTATGTCACCGGCCAGTACGGCCTAAAGCCACAACCGGTATCAACACTCGCACCAGTATTATGGTGGAGCTGCATGAGATCGCCGCCGTTTTTGACGCGCTGACGAGATTGCGTGCGCGGATCAAGCGCTCGCGTCTCGTTCTACTCCGTCCGGAGCGCGGCAGTCACCTGGCCGTCGCTCGCTCGGCGGGCTGGCACGTAGGACGCGACGCCCGAGACCGTGACGAGCAACACCGAGACGCTCAGCAGCACGAGCGGATTACTCGGCTGGACTTCGAAGAGCAGGCTTTCGAAGACCCTTGCGGCGGCGAGCGTCACGGCAATCCCCGCGGCGAGTCCGAGCCCGGCGGCGCCGAGGCCCTCGCGGAGCACCAGCCGGTGGATCTCGGCGCGGCGGGCGCCGAATGCCATCCGTACGCCGATCTCTCGTCGGCGGCGGGCCAACGAGTGCGCGAGGACCCCGTAGATTCCCACGCAGGCGGTGATCAGGGCGGTGACCGCGAACACGATCAAGAGCGTGAGCTGGAAGCGTCGCCCGGCGGAGGCCTGGGTCACGATTTGGTCCAACGTGCGCACCTTCGCGATGGCGGTCCCGGCGCTGGCCTCGCGCACCGCCGTCCGGGCGGGTCCTATGAGCGTGGCGGGATCAATGTCGGTACGCGCGACGAGTGACGCAGACCAGGCGTAGAAGCCAAAGGAGGTCCAGGGCGGAAGATACACGATCGGGCTCGCCTCGGCTTCAAGGCCGGTGGCGACGACGTCGGCGGCGACGCCCACGACCTCGTAGGTGAAATCGTTCTTCGTGATGCGGCGACCCACTGCGTTCTCGCCCGGCCACAAGACGTCCGCGGCACGCTCGGAGAGCACCACGACATCCCGGCCGCGATGCGGCTCGCCGAACGCTTCCCCGTGCCGGAACGGAATACGAAGCGTTTCGAAGTACTCGGGTGTGACGAAATGGTAGTTCCCAGTAGCCTGCTCTTCGCGCGGGCCCGCGTTCCCCTCCGCGGCAAGGGCATCGGTCCAGCTCGTGCCCTCGAGCGGTAGCTTGCTGGTGACTGTGGCCGCGGTGATGCCGGGCGTCGAGCGCAGCCGATCGAGGATGCGGACGTGGACTTGCTCAAGCGCTTCGAACGAGGGGTATTCGTCGAACGGTACGACGACGTCCAGGGCCAGCAGACGATCGGGCTGGAAGCCCTTGTCGATGCCGAGGACCCGCACGAAGCTGGTCAAGAACAATCCTGAGATCACTAACAGGATCGTCGTGAGCGCGACTTGCGAGGCGATGAGGGCTCCGCGCGACCGCGTGGCGCGCCGGCCCTCCGTCTGCGTCCGGCCGCCCGACCGCAGCGCATCGAGAGGCGCGCCGTCGCTGTAGCGGAGCGCGGGGAGCACGCCCACGAGCAAGCCGGTGAGCGCCGACAGCGATATCGCGACGCCTGTGACACGCCCGTCCAGCCGGATCTCGTGCAGCCGCGGCAGATCCGCAGGCGCCAACTCGAGCAGAATCGCAAGCCCGCCGTGCGAGAGGATGATGCCGACGATCCCTGCCCCCAGTGCAAGAACGAGGCTCTCGGTCAGGGATTCCCGGATCAGCCGCCCCGGCGGTGCGCCGAGGGCCACACGCACGGCGGATTCCCGGGCGCGACCGGCGTTCCGAGCCAGAAGCAGGTTCGCGAGGTTCACGCACACCAGGAGCAGCACCGCGCCGACAGCGGCGAGCAGGAGCCCGAGCCCCCGACGTGCATCGACCACGACATGGTCTCGCAGCAGCCGGACGGACGCACTGACGGTCCTCTGCGAACGTTCACTGATGGCCGCTTGGATCGCATCGATGTGGGACTGGGCGGCCGCCGCGTCGACACCGGGCGTCATACGCGCGAGGACGACGAAGTCGAACTGGCCGCCACTCTCGATATGCTGCTGCGTGAGCGCCAAAGGTATAAAGAGCCCGGGATCGTCCGGCATCGCCACGCCAGGCCCCAGCTCATCGCGCTTCGGCAGGCGAAGGTCCGGCGGAAGCACACCGACCACCGTCATCGTGCGGCCGTTCAGCGTCAGCGTTCGGCCGACGGCCGCCGGGTCCGCCCCTAGGTGCCGCGTCCAGAATCCGTGGCTGACCACGACGACGTCGCCTCCGCCCTCGCGGTCCTCGTCCTCGCGGAACAGCCGTCCGTGCAGAGCCTGCACGCCGAGGAGCGGGAAGAGATTGGCGGAGACGCGCACGGCATCGAATCGCGTGGGCTCGCCCGTATCAGTCCGGGTCAGGCCGATTGGCCGGAGCGCGGCGACGTCTTCGCACACCGCGCACCGCTCGCGCCACTGCATGTAGTGGCCGGCGTTGGCGCCGAGCGTCGGATATGCGTCCCGGATGTCGTGCACGACCTCCCGTATGACGATCAGCCGGCCGGGGTCGCGATACGGAAGCGGCCGAAGGACAACGTGGTCGACGACGGAGAAGACCACTGTCGTCGCACCGATCCCGAGCGCCAGTGAGCGCACGACGGCCGCAGTGAACGCGGGTGCCCGGACGAGGTTGCGCACGGAGCGCCGGACGTCCCGCCCCAACTCCTCGAGGCGACGACTGCGGTACTCGTCGGACGCTTCTTCCTCGAACCGGTCCACGCCCCCGAACGCGACTCGGGCCGCGCGGCGCGCCTCCTCCGGAGGCATCCCGGCGCGCATGTTCCGCTCGGTAAGCATCTCCATGTGGAGCCGCACCTCCTCATCGAGGCGCTCCTGACGCGCGCTGCGCTGCGCAAGACCGGCGAGGCGAGCCAAACCGCCTCGCAGCCGATCCCAGATCGAACTCGATCGTCCCATTCGTCCCTCCGGATCCACTCACGCCTCGCCGGCGCGCATCACCAGACTCACAGCCCGCGACATCCGTTTCCACTCCTCCCGTTGTTCGGCGAGCCGCCGCCGCCCCGCTCGCGTCAGCCAGTCGTACCGCGCACGCCGGT
>JBOHRM010000624.1:0-2264 GCA_050732715.1 Longimicrobiales bacterium | reverse complement strand
AGCATGATGTTCATGATGCCGATTCCACCGACGAGCAGCGAGATGCCGGCGATCGCGGACAGCAGCAACGTCATGATCTCCGTGGTGCTCTGCGCAGCCTCCGCGATGTCCGTCTGGTTGCGAATCTCGAAGTCGTCCGCCTCGTTCGGCGCGAGCCCGTGCGCGTCTCGCAGGATCGAGCGGATCTCGTCCTGAGCGGCGGGGATGTCACCGGGCGTGAACGTGCTCGCCAGGATCTGAGGGACGAACATGCGCCCGCTCAGCCGCGTCTGGATCGTGGTGTACGGCGCGAGGATGATATCATCCTGATCGGAGCCGCCCGCCGTCTGACCCTTCGCCGAGAGCACGCCGATCACGGTGAACGGCACATTGCGGACGCGAAGCTGCTGGCCTACCGCGTCACCGTTGGGGAACAGGCTGTTCGCAACGGTCTGCCCGAGCACTGCGACCTTCCGCATCGATTCGACGTCGGCGACGTCGAAGAACGTGCCGGAGTCCATCGGCCAATCCCGGATCGTCGCATAGTCGACATCGACGCCGTTGATCGGCGAACGCCAGTTCCCGGCGCCACCGACGATCTGCCCGAACGTCACGATGACGGGCGACACGGCCGAGAGCAGGAAGCTCTGCTTGTCGAGCGCCTCGACATCGTCGATGGTCAGCCGGTTGAACGTCTGCGCGCCTTGGCTGACGCCGCCCGTGGTGGCCGCGCCCGGGGTAACCACGATCATGTTCGTGCCCAGCCCCTGCACCTGCCGCTCGATCTGCGCCTGCGCACCCGCGCCGATCGCGACCATCATGATCACCGCGCCGACGCCGATGATGATGCCGAGCATCGTGAGCAGCGTTCGCATCGCGTTCTTCGTGATGCTCTGCGCCGCGACTCGGATCAGAACCTTCGCCTTCATACGGCCCTCGCCATCTCGATGGATGCGTCGCCAACCTCGGCTTCGCTCTCGGCGAGCTCGAGCGACGCGATCGACCGATCGCGCACGGGCTCGTCGCGCAGGATGTGCCCGTCGCGCAGCTCGATGATGCGCTTCGCGCAGCGTGCGATGTCGGGCTCGTGCGTGACGAGTACGACCGTCACGCCCTCATCGTTCAGCGCCTGGAACAGCGCCATGACCTCGATGGACGTGCGCGTGTCGAGGTTGCCGGTCGGTTCGTCCGCGAGCAGCAGCGATGGTCGGGTCACGAGCGCGCGCGCGATCGCGACACGCTGCTGCTGGCCGCCCGACAGCTCGCTGGGGTCATGATCGAGTCGGTCACCCAGCCCCACGCGCTCGAGCGCGGCCGTGGCCAACGCGCGCGTGTCCAGCTTGCGATCCGAACGATCGTAGAGCAGTGGCAGCTCGACGTTGTCGAGTGCGCTGGTGCGCGGCAGCAGGTTGAAGCCCTGGAAGACGAACCCGATCTTGCGATTGCGAATGTCCGCGAGCAGGTCTTTGCCGAGCTCGTGCACGGCTTCGCCGTCCAACACGTAGCTACCGCCGGTCGGACGATCGAGACAGCCGAGAATGTTCATCAGCGTGGACTTGCCCGAGCCCGACGCGCCCATGATCGCGACCATCTCGCCCGGCCCGACCGTGACGTCGACGCCGCGCAACGCGTGCACCTCGGTCTTGCCCATGCGGTAGACCTTCACCAGGTCGCGCGCGTCGATCACCATTGGCTGGCTCATCACGGCCGCCCTCAGAACCCGCCCGGCGGACCGAGCGTCCGCCGCTGGGACGAGCCGGATCCGTTGAACGGATTCGGCGTGGTCTGCGTCATCGACCCGACGCTCACCACACCCGCGATCACCTGCATCCCCTCGCGCACGGCGTCGCCCGTGATCTCCGTGTACTGCCCATCGGTCAGGCCGGTACGCACGGGCACGACGGTCGGCTCGCCATCAGCGCCCAGAGTCCAGAGCACGCCACCGTTCGCGGCCATCGACCGCTGCACGGCCGGCCCGCCCGAAACCGCCTGGCGCAGCTCCGCCATACGCGCCTCGTCGAACGGAGGCCGCTCACCCGAGCCGCGCGTGCCGCGCACGCTTTCCGGCATCGAGCCCACGTCCGGCTGGCCCTTCGGCATCGCCTCGTCACCGGATCGGCGCCGGGCGCGCATTTCGGCGCGCATCGATTCCGTCGGCTGGAACCGCAGCGCCGCGTTCGACACCTTCAACACATCCTCCGCGCTCGCCTCGATGAACGTGACCGTCGCCGTCATCCCCGGCAGCAGCCGCCCGTCCGGGTTCTCGACGCGGACGACGACGTGGT
>JBOHRM010000623.1:0-6854 GCA_050732715.1 Longimicrobiales bacterium | reverse complement strand
GCCCGAGGTGATCGATTACGCGCGGCGCAAGGGAGTCCGCCTGCGCTTGTGGTTGCACTGGGAGGCCGCGCGAGCACACATGGCGACGGCGTTCCCACGCTACGAGGAGTGGGGCATCGAAGGCGTCATGCTGGATTTCATGGACCGCGAGGACCAGGAGATGAACGCGTTCCTCCACGAGGCGCTCCGGCTGGCGGCGAAACACCGGCTCACGGTGACGCTGCACGGCGTGTCGAAACCGACCGGGCTGCGCCGTACGTATCCGAACCTGCTCAGCTCGGAAGCGGTGCTGAACCTCGAATACAACAAGTGGGACTCTCTGGGCGTCTCGCCCGAGCACGAGGTCACGGTGCCGTTCACTCGAATGCTGGCGGGCCCGCTGGATTTCCATCAGGGCTCGTTCCGCCATGTTCCGCCCGATGCGTACACGCCACGCGAGGTCGGTCCCGTGGTCCGAGGAACGAGGGCGCGCACGCTGGCTACCTACGTCGTGTTCGAAAACCACCTCCCGATGGTGGCAGACTACCCAGCCGCGTACCGTGGCCAGCCCGGCCTTCGGCCCCTCGTCGAGATCCCAGCGACTTGGGACGAGACGCGCGTGCTGAACGCCGCCGTCGGCGAGCTCATCACGATCGCACGGAGAAGCGGGCAGGAGTGGTTCGTGGGCAGCATGACGGACTCTCGCGCACGCGAGATCACAGTGCCGCTCGACTTCGCCGGGCCCGGTCGCTTTACGGCCGAGATCTTCGGCGACGACCCCGACGCGCCGAACGACCCGTCCACACTGACGTTCCGAAGCCTCGAGGTCTCTGCTGCCGACACGGTTCGGGCATACCTCGCCCCGGCCGGCGGACACCTGATCCGCCTGCGGCCTCGTTAGGTCGCTCGCCTGATCACCGCGTTACAACGATGTGCCCGTTTCGAGACGGACGCGCGTTAACGTCGTATCGTCTGGCGAGACACGCCGCACCGATCGGCGGGCGGCCGCCTGCACGCCGGGCCTGAACGGGATCGGGTGACGCGGGTCCCGGGGCGCGGCGATGCGACGCGAACGTGCTTGACTTCGGCGGTCTCGCGGAGCATCGTGTCCGTACATCCGGACATTATCAGCCATGGAGCCGATGCAATGAGTACGAAGGCACTCGCGGTTGCACTGCTCTTCACGGTCGTGAGCGGCGGCGGCGCGGTCGCGCAGGAGCTGGTCGTCACGGGCCGCGTCACGGCGAGCGACGGAGCGGCGCCGGTCGCCGGCGCGACGGTGCTGGTCGAGCGGACTGGCGGCCGCGTGGTGACGGACGCGCAGGGGCGGTATCGGATCGAGGCGATGCCGGATGACACGCTCCGCTTCGAGATCATCGGTTACCAGACGGCGCGGGTCGGTGTGGCGGCGAGGTCGGCGATCGATGTGGTGTTGGAGGTGGCGGCGTTTCGGCTGGACGAGCTGGTGGTGACGGCGCTCGGCCGGGAGCGTGAACGGCAGGCGTTGGGCTACTCGGTCCAGGAGGTTGCGGGCGCCGAGCTGGACAAGACGGGTGAGGCGAACGTGCTGAGCACGTTGACGGGGAGGGTGGCTGGCCTGGTCGTCTACAATCGGACGGGGCTGTTCGAGACGCCCGAGTACTCGTTGCGCGGCAGCAAGCCGTTGATCGTGGTGGATGATGTGCCGATGGAGACGGCGTTCTGGGAGATCAGCGCTGACGACATCGAGAACGTGAGTGTGTTGAAGGGCACGTCTGCGTCGGCGTTGTACGGCTCGCGCGGCAGGGATGGCGCGATTCTGATCACGACGCGCAAGGGTGATGCGGGCGGGCCGGGCCATTCGATCACGTACAATTCGAGCACGTTGCTCCAGACCGGGTTCACGGCGATTCCGGAGATCCAGACGCAGTACGGCGCCGGCAACGGCGGTCAGTACGCGTTTCGGGACGGCCTGGGTGGTGGTGTGTTCGACGGCGCCGGCTGGATCTGGGGGCCGAAGCTGGATGTGGCGGACCCGAGCACGCCGAGCGGGTTCAAAGAGTTGCCGCAGTATGACAGTCCGATCGATCCCGAGACGGGTGAACGGATCCCCACGCCGTGGGTTTCTCGGGGCGCGAGCAACCTGGACAACTTTCTGCGGACGGGGTTGACCACGACGCATAGTATGGCCGTGTCGAACACGTTGGCCAACGGCTATTATCGCGCTTCGCTTTCTCATATGTTCCAGAACGGCCAGGTCCCGGAGACGCACCTGAACCGCAGCACGTTCTCGTTGAGCGGCGGCTATGCGCTGAGCGAGCGGCTCGAGGCCGATGCGTTTTGGAGCTATGGCCGCGTTTACACGCCGAACTATCCGCGACTGGGTTATGGGCCACAGAACTACGTCTATAATCTGTTGCTCTGGATGGGGCCCGACGTGGATGTACGCAGCCTCCGATCGTACTGGCAGGAGGGCAAGGATGACATCCAGCAGAAGCACTACAACTATGCTTGGTACAACAACCCGCACTTTCTGGCACACGAGAATTTGCAGGGTTATCACGAGGACATCAACTACGGCAAGCTGTCCCTACAGTATCATTTCTCGCCGGATCTGAATCTCACGATCCGCTCGGGCCTGAGGCAGTCGAGCTTGACGGAGGACCAGGCGGATCCGCTGAGCCTGATCCGGTATGACGACCCGACGAACGGAAACTATATCGTCGAGACATCGAACGATCTCAATATCAACACGGATTTGTTGCTCGAGTACCGGCGGCGGGTCAGTCCGGACCTCGAGATCCGCACGACGTGGGGTGCGAACAGCATGTGGGATGAGCGCAAGGGTTTCTTTGCCCGGACAATGGGTCTGAGCGTTCCCGGACTGTACAACCTCACGAACTCCGCCGCGGGGATCATGTCCTCGAGCCTGCTCGAGAAGAAGCGTACAGCCAGTCTGTTCGGTGGTGTAGACGCGGCTTATCGCGACATGGTGTTTCTAGGCGTCACGGGGCGGAACGACTGGTCATCGGCGTTGCCGCCACAGAACAATTCGTTCTTCTATCCATCGATCTCGGCGGCGGCCGTCGTCTCGGACCTGCTGCCGTTTTCTTGGCTGCCTTATTTGAAGCTGCGGGCCTCGTGGGCCAGGGTTTCGAGCGACCCTCGGATTTACAGTACGACGCCGGTCTATGAGCGAGGCGTCGACTGGGACGGCACGCCTTCGGTCACGTTTCCGGATGTCGTCTTGAACCCGAATATCCAGCCGGAGACGTCGACCACACTCGAGCTCGGCAGCGAGATCCGGCTGCCGAACAACCGGCTGGGTCTCGACATCACGTATTATCGCACGCGCGATGTGAACGACATCTTCGAGTTTCCCGTCTCGCGCGCCAGCGGCTTCGGATTCCGGCTCATCAATGCGAACGAATACGAGCGGCGCGGCTGGGAGGTGACGCTCGACGCATCGCCTTTGCGCCGGACGAACGGTCTGAGTTGGGACCTGCTGCTGAACTGGAGCCAACATCGTCGCTATCTGATCGATCTCCCCGGCGGCGTTGCCGACCTGGAGGGCGTCAGGCCGGGCGAGCGGATGGACGGGGTCCGCACGACCGCGTTCGATCGCGCGCCGGACGGCAGCATCATCTACGAAGGCGGCTTGCCGACGGCCGATCCCACGGCCCGCGTCCTCGGCTATTACGACCCGAGCTGGATCGCCGGCCTGACCAATCAGCTGAGCTACGGCAATTTCGGTCTCAATTTTCAGATCGATGGCCGTTACAAGGGCATCATTTACTCGGAGACGATCCGCAAGATGTGGTGGGGCGGCACACATCCGGGCACGGTAACGAACTGGCGCGACGACGAGAACGAGGGTCGAGCCACGTATGTCGGCGAGGGTGTCGTCGTGGTCAGCGGCGATGTGGTCCGCGACGAGCGAGGCAACATCGTCGAGGACACGCGCGTTTTCGCGCCGAACGAGACGCCGATCTTCTGGTCCACCTGGATCAACGGCTATTACCACGGCGCGGTCGATGAGCCGAACCTGCACGACGGGTCGTTCGTCAAGCTACGCGAGCTGAGCCTGACCTATCGCTTGCCGGCGGCGCTCGCGAATCGGTTCGGCGCGAGAAACGCGAGCATCGCGCTCGTCGGCCGAAACCTGTGGTTGTGGTCGAAGATCGAATACATAGACCCGGACGGCGTCATCGAATACGACGCGCTCCAGACGCCCTCGTCGCGCAACGTGGGCCTCAACGTCAACATCACGTTCTGAGAGAGGCGCCATGTCCAGATCAGTGCTGACGCGAGTTGCGAGTTGGCGAGTTGCGTGGTGGGAGGGGTCGGGAACTCGCAACTCGAAACTCGCAACTCGTAACCCTAACAGGCTAGCGCTCGGGATCGCGAGTCTGGGCATCGTTCTGGCCGGCGCCGGTTGCGAGAGCTTCGATGACCTCGTCTCCGACCCGAACCGGCCGACCGAGGTCAACCCGTCGCTGCTGTTGACTGACATCCAGGCGTCGGCGTTCAGCCAGGTGTCGCTCGACGCCGCGCTCGCATCGCGCTACGTGGTCTTCACGGACGGGGTCAACGCGAACCAATACTACGCGTGGAATCGTGCCGGCTTCGGCCCGTACGACCGGCTTCGCTCGGTCACGCGCATGGTGGAGGAGGCGGAGCGTACCGAGGCATCGAGCTATCTGGCGCTGGGCCGATTCTTCCGCGCCTTCTACTTCGCCGAGCTCACACAGACGTTCGGTGACGTGCCGTACACGGACGCGTTGAAGGCCGATGAGGAGGTCTTTGCGCCGGTCTATGACCGCCAGGAGGATGTGTATACGGGCATCCTCGATGAGCTGGACGAGGCGAACGACATGCTCGCGGCCGAGGCCGGCGAGATATTGGGCGACATCGTCTACGGCGGCGACCTCGAGCAGTGGCGCAAACTCATCAATTCGTTCCAGCTCCGCGTCCTGATGAGCCTCTCGACGAAGCAGGGGAACGCCGCGGCGGATCGGTTCCGCGCGATCGTGGACGATCCCTCACGCTATCCGATCTTCACCAGCAACGCCGACAACGGCCAGCTCGTGTTCGTCGATCGGGATGGCAACCGCTACCCGCACTTCAACAATCGTGACCTCCAGACGGCGTTCTTCATGGAAGGTTCGTTCATCGACCTGCTGCGCGAGCGCGAAGATCCGCGGCTCTTCGCGTTCGCCGCGGCCGAGCGTCGCGCGGTCGAGCAAGGACAGCCCGGGTACGAGTCGAGCTTCACGTCCTACGGCGGCCTGCACGCGGGCGAGCAGGTCGGCGAGAACGTTAGGCGAGTCGCCGAGTTGGGTGAAGGTTCGCCGGTCAATCCGCGTTACCATAGCGACGCCGTGAACGAGCCATCGATCGCGATGGGGTACGCCGAGCTCGAGTTCATCCTGGCCGAGGCCGCGGCGCGCGGCTGGATGGACGCGGACGTCGGGGAGCACTATGCACGGGGAATCACCGCGTCGATGGAGCCGTACGGGATCGCGCAGGAACGCATCGCGGAGTACCTCGCGCAGCCGCTCGTCGCCTATGACGCCTCGCGCGGCATCGAGCTGATCAGTACGCAAAAGTACATCGCGTTCTTCATGAACTCGGGCTGGGAGGCGTTCTTCAACCAGCGCAGGACGGGGCACCCCGTGTTCCGAGTCGGACCCGCTACACAGAACGACCAGCGCATCCCCAAACGCTGGATGTACCCTCAGGCCGAGCTCGACACGAATCCGGAGAACGTGACCGCGGCGATCGAGCGGCAGTTCGGCAGTGATGATGTGAACGGCGTGATATGGACGCTCCGGCCGCAGGAGTGATGCAGGCATGAACGTTAACCGCAAAGAGTTCCTGAAGACCGCCGGGCTCGCCGCACTCGGGGTGACGAGCGGTGTGAGCCTGACAGCGGTCGCCGCGGCGAGCGTGCGTACCCGGCGACGCGTCCTCCGAATCGCGCACCTGACCGATATTCACGTCCAACCGGAACGTGGCGCGCCCGCCGGCCTTGCCGCGTGCCTGAGACACGCACAGTCCATGGAAGACGCGCCCGATCTCATCCTCAACGGCGGCGACACGATCATGGACGCACTCGGCGCGGACCGCGATCGCGTCCGCGCGCAGTGGCGTTCCTGGAACGAGGTGATCCGAGACGAGCTGCGCTTGCCGATCGAGCATTGCGTCGGCAACCACGACGTCTGGGGGGCCGGCCCCACGGGCGACCCGGACTACGGCAAGAGTTGGGCGCTCGACGAGATGGGTCTCGAGCAGCCGTACCGCAGCTTCGACCGAGCCGGCTGGCATTTCGTCGTGCTCGACAGCACGCACCCGTCCAACGACGGCTGGTATACGGCCAAGCTCGATGACGGCCAGCACGAATGGCTCGTCTCCGACCTCGAGCGCACCGATCCGGCGACGCCGATCATGATCATCTCACACATCCCGATCCTGACCGTGACGTCGTTCATGATCGACGATCAGGCGGAGAGCGGCGACTGGCTCGTCCCGGGGACCTGGATGCACACGGATGCTCGCAGGCTCGTCGAGTTGTTCATCCGCCACCCGAACGTCAGGCTCTGCGTCAGCGGGCACATGCACATGGTCGACCAGCTCGAGTATCGCGGTGTCCACTTCCTCTGCAACGGCGCCGTGAGCGGCGCTTGGTGGGATGGCGACTATTTTGGCAACCGCGCCGGCTACGGGCTCATCGACCTCTTTGACGACGGCAGCTTCGACCGCGCTTATCTGCATTACGGCTGAACGCGCCGCGGAGGGCCAGCTACGCCCAGTGTATCTCTCTTCGGCGCGAAGCCCCCTCACCCTAACCCTCTCCCCCGGAATCGGGGGAGAGGGCATATACTACCGGGCCTATC
>JBOHRM010000622.1:0-1175 GCA_050732715.1 Longimicrobiales bacterium | reverse complement strand
CGGGCCGCTGAGCTGATCCGCCGGCTCGAGAGCGACCCCGCGGTGGCCGGTCTCACCATCCGGATCCGGGGCGGCCGCGAGCGAATCGAGATCAACGACGTCGCGTCCCCTGGCGCAGACGCGCGTCACATCGAGAGCACGGAACGGATCAACCGCGTCGAGGCGGATTTCTTCGCGCTCTATGGCATGCCGATCCTGGCCGGGCGGGCCTTCACCGAAGCGGACGCACGTGCCGGTGCAAACGCGGTCATCGTCAATCAGATATTCGCGGAGGACCATTTCGGCAACAGCAACGTGCTCGGTCGTCAACTCCGATTCTTGCGTGAAGCGAACGATGCGGAAGAAGGCGAGGTCGGTCCGTGGCTCGAGATCGTTGGCGTGGTACGCGATTTCGAGGGAGACGAATACGAACGATGCCTTTATCGCGGTGCAGGCTGCGAAGCTTCAGGCAACATCTATCTGCCGGCCGACCTCGCCCAGCTGTCGCCGCCGATTGGCCTCGCCATGCGCGTGCGCGTGGAGCCGGCGATCCGCTTCGCGCCGCGGCTCCGGGAAATCGCCGCGGCCGTCGACCCCGTGCTTCAGCTCGAGGAACTGGTCAGCGCGGCGGAACTGCACAGGCAAGTGCGGCAGGTCCTGCATTCCGTGGCGACCGGAACTGCGGCGGTGATGCTGAGCGTGCTGCTGCTCTCGGCGGCGGGGATCTACGCGATGATGTCGTTCACCGTGGCCCGGCGCCGGCGCGAGATCGGGATCCGCTCGGCATTGGGCGCCGGGCCGCGACGGCTGCTGAGCGGCATCTTCGCGCGCGCGAGTGCGCAGCTCAGCGCGGGCGTGCTGTTCGGTGTGATCGGCGCTATCGCGTTGGACCATGTGGCCGGAGCCGGACCCGTACACGATGGCAATCTCGTCGTGCTGCCACTGGTCGCGGCACTGATGACCGCGGTCGGCCTGTTCGCCTCGATCGTCCCGGCGCGACGCGGCCTCGCGGTTCAGCCCACCGAGGCCCTCCGCGAGGAATAGGCCCGAGCGGAGGCGTCGCCGCGGCGCTCCGCGAAGCCCGAGCGTGTTCGCGCACGACGGCACGCGGCTCGGCACGGTCACGACGCGGATCGGCGTCAGCGCGACACATGCTGTGCGCCGCCCGCCGTGGTTGTTGCTGAACAGAAACCGGT
>JBOHRM010000621.1:0-8863 GCA_050732715.1 Longimicrobiales bacterium | reverse complement strand
CGATTCGTCCTCCGCCGGTTCAGTCCGGACGGGCTCGAACCCGAATCCTCAAGCACGAGACCGAAGCGGTCCGGCAGGCGACGTGTCGCGGTGCGTGATCATCGATCGAGCGTCCAAGAGAGGGTGTCATGAACACGGCCGTCGTCAGACGAGGTCTCTTGAGCCTGGCGTTGCTTTATGCGATCGCGGTTGGATACGCCTCCCCGGCGTGGGCCGCTGGCGCAGGTGGAACCGCGATGCCGTGGAATGCGCCGCTCGAGACTCTGTTGAACAATCTCTCCGGACCTACGGCGCAGACGCTCGGCATGCTGATGTTCGTGGTTGGCGCGCTGGCGTGGGGTTTCAGCCGCAATGAGGAGCACATCCGCCGTTTCGGTGGAGCGGTGTTCGGTGCGGCGATCGCGATCGGCGTGGTCAACCTCTTCAACGCGCTTGGGTTCCAGGGGGCCACCTTCTAGCCGACAGCCAGCTGAACGCCGCTCACAGAGTGCCGTGACCCTCGCTCTGCGAATTCAAGGGAGCAGTGATGACCTCCAGTGCCGGAACCAAGCGAACCATTCACCAGTCTCTCATCCGGCCGGTGCTTTTCGGCGGGGCGGAGCGCGGCGTATCGGTGCTCTCGGTATCCGCGGCGATCGGCATCCCGATGTTCGCCGGTCTGCACGTTCTCACCGTCGGCATCGCTCTTGTGTTCGCCCTTCCGCTGCACGCGCTGGGCGTCTGGCTTGCCCGACGCGATCCTCAGATGATCGCCGTGTATCTGCGCAGCCTCTCGGCGAGCGATCACTACGTGCCGTGGGGCGGACGATGCCCGCGATCGACAGTCGTGCACCCGTCCATTCCCGGAGCGTAAGCGTGGAGCTGCTCTCGACGTTGCTTGGAACCGGCCTCGGGCTCGGCGCTTCCGTCGCGGCGACGGCGCTGCGCGAGTACAGACGCGAGCCGGCCGACACGGCGGACGTTCTCGGCTGGGGGTTCCTCGTGGACCCCGGCGTCGTGTTGATGAAAGACGGCAGCTTCCTGGCTGGCTGGAAGTATCGTGGGCCGGACGCGAGCGCGTCCATGCACGAGGAGCTCAACCACCTCTCCCGTCGAATCAACGATGCGCTGCTTCCATTCGGCGACGCATGGATGCTGCACATCGATGCCGTGCGACGCGCCGCGAAGGAGTACGCACGCGAGTTGCCCGGCGGCTTCCCCGATCCGATCACGCGTGCAATCGACGACGAACGACGCGTGAACTACGAGTCTGGCCGGCAACACTTCGAGACGGAACAGTACCTCGTCGTCACGCACACGCCGCCACGGGAGCTGTACTCGCGCATCGGCACGCTGTTCATCCAAGGCGAGGACCGGCTGGCGCTGAACTGGTCGGCGGTGCTGGCGCGATTCCAGGACGCTCTCGTCACGTTCGAGAATGCGCTCGCCGGTCAGCTCCGCATGGAGCGGCTCGATTCCAACGCGTTGCTCTCACACATGCACGAGTGCCTGACCGGATTGCACCACCCGCTGAAGTCACCGCCCCACGGCTCGTATCTCAATTGCGTTCTCGCGGACCAGCCGATCGCGGGCGGCTTCAGGCCACGTGTCGGCGATATGCACGTGCGTCCGGTCGCGGTCATGGGCTACCCGCACGAGTCGGAGTCCGGCATGCTCGATTTCCTCAACGGCCTCGGGTTCGCTTATCGCTGGAGCAATCGCATCATCCCGCTCGGTCGCGAGCGAGCGGACCAGGAGATCAAACGCATCGAGCAGCGCTGGTATCAGAAGCGCAAGAGCGTGGCGGTATGGGTTCGCGATCCTGAGCAGCACGCAGTCGCGCGATCGTGCCGCCGACGAGCGCTCGCTGGACCAGCACGCGGTGCGCATGGGAGACGACACCGCGGCCGCGCGCGCGGAGAACGCGTCGGGCGAGGTTCGCTTCTGCTACCATACCGGCACGCTTGTCGTGATGGACCGCGACGCGACGAGCGCGGACCACGCCGCGGCGGAGCTGGTGAAAGCGCTGAACGAGGCGGGTTTCGCGGCACGCGTCGAGACGGTGAACGCGCTCGAGGCGTTCCTGGGCACTCTGCCGGGCCATGGCTACCCCAACATCCGTCGGGCGCTGTTGGCGAGCACGAACATCGCCGACCTGCTTCCCGCCACCAGCATCTGGCCGGGTCTTCCGACGAACCCATCGCAGTACTTTCGGGAAGATAGTCCTGCCCTCATGTGGACAGCGACCGACGGCAGTACACCCTTCCGGTTGAACGTCCACGACTCGGATGTTGGACATACGCTCGTCGTGGGCAGGACCGGGGCAGGGAAGAGCATCCTCGTCGGAGCGCTGGCCGCCCAATGGATGCGGTATCCGGGCGCGCAGCTCTTCTACTTCGATCACGGCTACTCCGCGTGGCTTCTCGCGAAGGCCTGCGGTTGGACGCATTACGATGTCGCGGCCGGCGACGGCGACACTCTCGGCTTCCAGCCACTCGCCCGCGTGGATGACGCCGCCGAGCGGGCGTGGGCGGCCGAATGGTTCGAGACCATCTTCGATCTGCACGGGTTGCGATTGACGCCGGTGCAACGCGAGAAGGTCGATGCCGCGCTCCAGCTCCTCGCCGGCATGTCGCGCGAGCACCGGACACTCACCGACTTCCGCGTGCAGCTCCAGGATCACGAGCTGCAGGAGGTCGTGCGCTACTACACGCTCGAAGGCAACCTCGGCTACCTGCTCGATTCACGCGCGGACAGCTTGAGCGACGCACCCGCGCAGGTGTTCGAGCTTCGACACGTCCTCGCCATGGGGGAGAAGGTGCTTGTCCCAACGCTTCTCTACCTGTTCCGTCGCGTCGAGCAACGACTCGAAGCCGGCCGGCCGACGCTCATCCCGATCGAGGAGGTGTGGTCGGCGCTGATGCGCTCGATCTTCGCGAACCGGATCCATCAGTGGCTGCTGACGTTGAGAAAGCAGAACGCCGCGGTGCTGCTGGTCGCGCACAGCGTGAGCCAGCTTCACCAGCTCCCCAACCGTCACATCCTCGTCGAGTCGTGCCCCACGAAGATCTATCTGCCGAATCCGGATGCCAAGGCCGACGAGTCACGTCGACTCTACGCCGAGCTCGGTCTCAACGGGCGCGAGACCGACATCATCGCGGAGTCCACACCGAAGAGGCACTACTACTTCAAGAGCCTTCGCGGCTCGCGTCGCTTCGAGCTCGAGCTCGGGCCGTTGGCGCTGGCCTTCATGACGCCGGCCGAGGGAGCAACCGTGGACGAGACCCGGCGCCTCATGGAAGCACTGATCGATCGATACGGCGATGCGTGGACGCGCGAATGGCTTCGCCACCGCGGTCTCGAAGCGTGGGCGGACCGGCTCGACCTACAGAGAGGAGACGACGATGAGAATGTCGCGAACGCTGCGTAGCGGTTTCCTGGTAGGTACGTGTGTGCTGGGCGTCGGATTTCCCGCTCCTGCGTCCGGCCAGTGGACGGTGATCGATCCATCCAACCTGGCCCAGAACATCAAGCAGGTCGCACAGTCAATCGCGCAGGTCAGCAACCAGCGGTTGCAGATCGAGTATCAGCTCCAGGCGCTGAAGAAGCTCGGCAATCCGAGGTGGGAAGACATCCGTCCGCTCCTCCAGCGTCTCGACCACCTGATGCAGCAGGAACAGGCGCTCGGCTACTCCCTGGCGAACCTCGATCAACAGTTCCGTGAAACGTTCCCCGGCTGGCAGGCCGGCCCGAGCCGTCGTGCGCTTCCCGTCGCCCAGCGCGTGCAGGCGGAGCGCACGCTGGGGACGATGCGTGCCGCGCTGAACGCGCTGAACGAGCACGGTCGGCAGTTCGCGGCCGGTCAGGCGACACTCGCATCGATCAAAGCGCAGATGCCGGGCATCGAAGGCACGCAGGAAGCGCTCGAGCTACAGGCGACCCTGGACGCGTACGTCGCCGACGAGATCGGCCTGCTCAGGCAGACCGTCACAACGCAAGCTAATATTCAGGCGGTCTACAGCGCGTATCTCGTCAACCAGGAGGCGGAAATGCGGGCCAACTACCGGGCCATGATGGACCGGATGACGGTGCCACCCCCGCCCTCTCGTCGCGACTTCAGCTTGAGGATTCAACCATGACGACCACCTCGACCTGCTGCCGGGTTATCCTGCTCTGCTGTCTCGTTGTGACCGGATGCGCCCCAAGCGAAGAGGCCATCGCGAACGGGGAAGACCCGCTCGAGGCGCTGACCGTTCCGCACCGCTCGGATCGGTATACGACGACGTACTGGCGGTCCACGAGCAAAGACGACTCGGAGTTGTGGGCAAGAGCGGTCGACTACTGCGAGGACAAGCGAGCCGACTACCCGAACTGCGAGGCTGTCCGCTCCGTGGCGATCATGGAGCGAATGACCGAGCCGCCGGAGGATCGCCCGAACGATTTCAGCCTCACGGTGCCGCAGGACGACGAGCCCGATACGAGTCGGAATCAAAGATAGCTCCTGCTAGCGAAGCTACCATGGCTGGACTCTCGAGGGGTGGGCGTCGCTCTGCGGCGATCACCGGCCTGGCTCTCGCTCTGCTGCTCCTGGCTGAGTCGCAGGATCTCGCGGCGCAGGTGCCGCCCGGCGGCGCGCTCGATCAGGTTGCCATCGATTACCGGTTGGCATCACGAACGTGGATCGGCCGCGTACTCGAGGTCACGACTGACCTGTTTTTCTGGCTTGCGCTGCTCGAGTTCGTCATTGCCGGCATCATGTACATGATCGCCACACCGCAAGCACGCGAGGCGGCGGCGGGACGGCTTCTCGTGAAGATCATGTTGATCTCGTTCGTCTACATGCTCATCACGCAGTCGAACTACTGGCTTGCGCGGCTGATGAACAGTTTCGCGGACGTGGGCGAGTATGTCCTCGGGACCCTGATGAGACCGTCGGACATCGTCAGCTATGGCGAGTACCTCTCCAGTGAGATTTTGAACTCGGTGGATGCGATGGGGATGATCACCAATCCCCCGCTCGTCATCTACATCACGTTTACCGCCCTCCTGGTGATGGTCAGCTACATCCTGATCGCTGTCCAGGTCGTGTTGACTCTCGTCCACTCCTACATCCTGCTGTCGGCAGGAATTTTCTTCCTCGCGTTTGGCGCCTTCCGTGCTACGGCGTCGCTTGCCGAGAACTATCTGCTCGCGTGCGTGCACGTGGGCGTCAAGCTGATGATGCTCTACTTCGTTGTCGCGCTCGGCGAGCCGTTGACCCGGAGATGGGTCGAGTTGCTCGCAAACGACAGCTTTCTCAGCACGGACTACGGACCGATCATCGAGGTGCTCGCTGGCGTGACCATCCTGGCCTTCATCGTCTGGTACATCCCGAACAAGATCGCGAGCCAGATCACCGGCGGCGCGAGCCTCGGCCTCACCGCGGCGATGCGTGGGAACTCGTAAAGGCGTGGGCGATGATGAGACTACGATCGCGATGGAGGACGCGCGCGACCGCGCCGTCAAGCCCGCCGGACAACCCGTATATCGCGGCGCGAAGCAACTTCGAGAGTCTGTTCCGCGACCAGGCGAAGGAGAAGCACGCGTGGCGGCTCGTTTCGCTCGCCGAGCTCGTCGTAGTCGGCGTTCTGGTCGTGGCGTATGTACAGCTCGCGTCTGGCTCGCGCATCATACCCTACGTCGTCGAAGTGGACGAGCTCGGACAGGCCGTCGCAGTCGGTCCGGCCGAGTCGCCCGGCACGGCCGATGGTCGGGTGATCGCGAGGGAGCTCTCGACCTTGATCCGAAACCTTCGCTCGATCACGCCAGACGGCGGTCTGCAGCTTCGCATGATTCAGGACGCCTACGCCCTTCTCGCCGAGCCCGCGGCCCGGTTCCTCAACGAGTACTTCGCCGATCCGGCGAACAACCCTCGCGTCCTCTCCCAGAACGTGACGCGCAGCGTCGAGGTCATGAGCGTCTTGCCGATACCGGATTCCGACAGCTGGAAGGTCCAGTGGACCGAGTCGGAGCGCCCGCGCACTGGCACACTCACTCGATCGCAAGTCTGGGAGGCGTACCTGACGGTGAGGCAGGTCCCGCCGAAGACTGTCGCCGCGATCGAGGCGAATCCGCTCGGTATCTACGTGACCGGCATCAACTGGACACGGGTCCACAAACCCGATACGCAGGAAGGAGCGTCGCCATGATCCCGTCACGCGAGTTCGGTCTGGTGGGTATCCTGCTCTGCATAGGCGCGCCGGTGGCGGCGCAGTCGGCGCAGCTCACGAGTCGAGAATCGATCGATGCGACGCCGGATGCCGATCCGATTCAACTCGCCTACCAGGACTTCGAACTGACCGGCGTCGCCCGCGTGATCCGCCCGCGACAGGAGGGCGGCTCCATGCTTTTCCCCTTCGGACACGTGCGCGCGGTGATGCGATGCCCGCGCCTGAACGCCTGCATGATCGTGCTCGAGCCGGGCGAGGCGCTCACGGACCAGCCGCTGTCCGGCGACACGGAACGTTGGATCATCGACACGAGCGTGACCGGGAGCGGCGAGCCGACCGCTCTCGTCATCGTGAAACCGCAGTTCTGCGATATCTCGACGAACCTCCTCATCCCGACGGATCGACGCGTCTACGAGCTCGGATTGGTTTCCGATGCGTGCGAAGACAATGGCGGGCACGAGGACTACGTCCGGCAGCTGAGGTTCTGGTACCCGGATGAGATGCGCGCCGAGCGGGAGGCCGAACGAGAAGAGCTGGCGGTCGCGCCGGATTCCGCGACCCACCCCGATTCTGTGCCGGACCTGAATCGCAAGTACGATGTGAAGCGTGGCTGGTTCTTGGGGCGCAAGAATTATCCCTGGATTCCCCACGACGTGTTCGACGACGGCGTGCGCACGCACATCGTGTTACCGGAAAAAGCCCGTAACGCCGAGCTGCCGATCCTCTACGCGCTCGAAGGCGGAGAGAGGCAGGTCCTCAACTATGCGCTTCATGGCGACACGATCGTCGCCGACCGCGTGCTCCACCGTGCCGTGCTCGTCGTGAACCGAGGTGGCGACGAGGAGAACATCGAGGTCGAGAACTGCGCGCCGGCGCGACGCGAGGAGAACGATCAATGCGCACGCCGCAGGCCGACGAGAACAGCGAGCTGAAGCCTCCGCGGCTGCCCGACGTCACGCGCCTCAATCGGAACGTGCTGCTCGTTGCTGGAATGGGTGTCGCCGTCGTCGTGCTCGCCGTGACGCACGTCGTCCGATCCGACACCAGAAACGTAGCGAGCCGAGCCGGCACCGCACAGGTGGAGGCGGGTACCGTCGCCGACTTCCTGAGGGCGCCGCTTGGGCCGGAGGCCGACGCTCCGGTCCCGCCGCCGGTCGATCCCGACCTCGCTGCCGGCACTAACACCGGGCTCGCGCCTCCGGCCGCGACCCGACAGCGCGCTCCAACCTACGAGATGCAACCGCCCTCGGCGGCGTACGGAGCGTTTCATACGCCCGACCCCCGCGAGGAGGCGTACGAGCGCGCTCTCCGCGCCGGGCTCCGTCCACGAGAGGCCGGGCCGAACGTGTTCACGACGGCAGGCGGGTCGATCGCCGCCGTGCCGGGCCGCGAGCGGAGCGGCACCGACATGGGCGCCCGCTCTGCGGCTGATCGGTTGGCTTCGCCCGTGGATGCATCGGCCGGGGCGGCGCCAATGATCATCGGCTCACAAGAAACGTTCGCCGACAATGCAGCGGCGCACACCTTGGATGATCGTAGTCACGAGTTCGCGGAGGCGATGACAACCGATGTCGAGCCGACATCGTACATTCGCTCTCGCATCACGGAGCCAGTTTCAGAATACCAGATCATGGCGGGCACCGTGCTTCCGGCGATGCTCGTCACTGCGATGAACTCCGACATGCCCGGTGAGATCCTCGCCCAGATCTCACGCAATGTCTACGACTCGCATCAACGCCACCTGCTCATCCCGCGCGGCGCGAAGGTGATCGGACGCTACGACAACCAGGTCGCGCTCGGTCAATCCCGGGTCTTGATCGCCTGGACGCGCTTGATCTTTCCCGATGGCCGAAGCCTCTCGTTGCCTGGGCTACCGACAAAGGACCTGCGCGGTGCGTCGGGTGTGCATAGCGACGTGAACAACCACTACGCGCGGCTCTACGGCCAGGCGGCGCTGCTCTCGATCATCGGTGCCGGCGCACAGCTCAGCCAGCCGCAGCAATCGAACATCCTCGCCGCCGCTTCGCCCGGTCAGATCGCGGCCGGCGCCTTGGGTCAGCAGCTGTCGCAGGTCTCGATGGAGTCCATCCGGCGCAACATGGATGTCCGGCCCACACTGGAGGTAAAGGCCGGCACGCCGTTCTACATCTTTCTCGAGCGCGACCTCGTGCTGGATGGGACGTACATCGACCGGCGGACATCAAACGTTCCGTCGAATACCGCCGGTGAAGCACTCGACGCCCCGCGATTCTGACGCGTGATGCGTCGTATTCGGTTGGAAGCTGCAGATGAAGCGATTGGTCGTCCCAGAACTGCAGACCACGACGCCGCGACGCAGCTCCGGGCTGAGCGGATTACTGGTCGCACTTCTCGTCGCGGGCGGGCTCGTCGGGATGTGGGCAGGTACGCAATATCTCGCTCATCGTCTGGGCTACCACCACAACCTCGGGCCGTTCCTTTACCAGGCACCGTCGGCGCTGGCCCCCTACATCCTCGCGGCGGCGTGGGCGTGTGCCGCGGGCGCCCTCGGCCTCTTCGCATGGACCAGCGGCCGGCGGTATGCGATACCCCTTGCCTTGGTCGCCCTCCTGCTTTTCGCGATCCGACTCGGGCCGGTCTACAGCCCGCTTCAGCTCCTGCGTTGGGCACATGCCTATCGCGATGTTCCAGAGCTC
>JBOHRM010000620.1:0-1845 GCA_050732715.1 Longimicrobiales bacterium | reverse complement strand
TGATCATGTCGACCAGGCCCCATCGCGTCGGCAGCGGCGCTGCGAACGGGACGACGGCGAACGTCACGAGCGCGGCGCCGATCGACATGATCGGCGCGAGGATGAAGAACCGGCGTGACGCGTGGGTCGGGTACGTTTCCTCCTTCAGCAGGTTCTTCAGCCCGTCCGCGATCGGCTGGAGCAGGCCGTGCGGCCCGACGCGGTTCGGACCGCGTCGATCCTGGATCCACGCCGAGATGCGCCGCTCCGCGAGCGTGAGATACGCCACCGTCAGCATGATGACGGTGAAGACCAGGAGCACCTTGGTCGCCTGACTGATCAGTAGCAACAGGGGCGAGAGCACGCCGACCTCGTGCATCGCTATTCGCCCCCCACTGCGGCGATGATCCGCGCCGGCTCCGAGAGCAGGGCGCCACGCGAGCCGATCGTGTCATACGAGAGGCCGCCGAACGCCTCGTACAGCTCGGCGATGCGCAGGAACGCGCTCCCCGCGTCCGCGGGCGCCGGCCCATCGCCGAGGCCGGCGAGCAGAACGCCGAGCACCTGCCACGCGGGCCGGGCGAGCGGTGGCGGCTGGATCGCCGGCCAGAAACGTTGAACGCGGCCCTCGAAGTTCGTGAACGTGCCCTCCTCCTCGGCGTACGTCGTCACGGGTAGCACGAAGTCGGCGTTGCGCGCGGCGTTGCTCATGACGTGACCCAGAACGACGAAGATATCGGCGTCCGCGCCGAAATCGGAAGGCATGTCCGCGAGCTCGTCACCGAGGACGATCAGGATTCCGGTTCCGGGTTCCGGGTTCCGGGTTCCGGGTTGGTCCGTGGTCGAGAACTCGGAACTCGGAACTCGGAACCCGAACGAAGTGAGCTCAGCCCGCCGCGGCCGTCGTCATCGCCAACGCGGCGGAAGCCGAGCGCGTCGAGGCCGCGGACGTTCGCGGCGAGGTCGCGGCGGCGGGCGAGCTTCGGGAAACCGGGGCACACGACCTCGTCGTCGGCGCGAGGCGAACGGTAGACGCCGGCGTCACCGCCGAGCACGCTCGCGACGCGGGCGAGCAGGCCGTTGTCCTCGTTGCCGAGCATCGCCGAGCCGATGACGTGGACCGGTGCGCGGCGCGCGGACTCGAGCCGTGACACCAGCGCGAGCATTGCGCTCTGCCAGCTCGTTGCAGCGAGCCGATCATCACCGGTTTCGTCTCCCAACGCGGAACCCGGAACCCGGAACCCGGAACCCCGCATGAGCGGCGCCTCGATGCGGAGCGACTGGTTCAGCCACTCGTAGTTGTAGCGGCCGTGGTCGCACATCCAGTACGAGTTGACCTCGGGGTTCGGCCGCGGCCGAAGCCGGTTCACGAGGTTGTCCCGCGTGTCGACCTGGATGTTGCACCCCTGAGAGCAGCTCGCGCAAACCGACGGGGCGCCGTCCAGGTCCCAGACGCGCGCCTTGTGCAGGAAGTCCTTCGACAGCAGAGCGCCGACGGGGCAGATATCGATGACGTTGCCCGCCCACGGATCGCGCGCGACGCCATCCTCGAAGAACGTGTCGATGACGGACCGGTCGCCACGCTGCACGACACACAGCGCATCGGTCTGCGAGATCTCGCGCGTGAAGCGGACGCAGCGCGTGCACTGGATGCAGCGATCGCCGTCGTAGAGGATGTCGCCGCCGAGGTCGTCCTGGCCGAGCACGCGCTTGGCCTCGTGTGAACGGCCGTGCTTGGGGCCCTCCGCGTGCACGTAGTCCTGGAGCTTGCACTCGCCCGACTTGTCGCAGACCGGGCAGTCGAGCGGGTGGTTGTAGAGGTAGAACTCGAGCGTGCCGCGCCGCGCGGCGCGCGCCGTCTCGCTC
>JBOHRM010000619.1:0-3394 GCA_050732715.1 Longimicrobiales bacterium | reverse complement strand
CCCGGCTCTCCACCCACCCCAACGGTCCGTATGATGCCCGACCGGGGCAAGTCGTCCGCTTGCACCAACGAACCACTTGCAGTCTAGGCCAGGCCGCCGTGGGACAACATTCGTGATGTTGCGGATTTACCTCACCGTGAAATCACGTAGGCACAAAGGCCGATGGCGTCGCGATACCCGCTCGGCCCGACCCCGCCGCGCTCCGGCTTCGCGAGGGCAAGGGGAGGGTGCCACCGGGCCCTCACCCGGCGCTTCGCGCCTACCTCCCCCCGGGGGGAGAGGTAGGTGAAGCTCCCGCGAAGCGCGTGGAGCGACCGGGGCGGCGCTCAATCGGAGGGCCGCGCGGCCGTTGACTCGGCCGATGTCTCGATCGGCGCGGCGGCGGGCTCGAACGCCGGCGCCTTCCGCCGGCGCTGATCGAGGCTGAACGGCCCGGCACCGTGCGTGGCGAAGAACGCGAAGATCAGCGCGTAG
Organism: Longimicrobiales bacterium; assembly: GCA_050732715.1. Classification (GTDB taxonomy): domain Bacteria; phylum Gemmatimonadota; class Gemmatimonadetes; order Longimicrobiales; family RSA9; genus JBOHRM01. The sequence goes on along the minus strand of JBOHRM010000619.1, from coordinate 2,920 downwards.
AGCAACGCCAACTCGCCGCCGTTTTGGATGGGCATCTGGGCCTGCGGCTGGTGTTGCGTCAGGTACGCGTAAAGCATCTCGAGCATCAGGATGATCGCGACCGGCCGGGTGAAGAGCCCGAGCACGATCAGCAACCCGCCGAACAGCTCGAGGACGCCGGCGAGGCCGAACTGCGAGATCAGCGGGACCGTTGCTCCTGCGCCGTCGACGCCACCGAACCAACCGACCAGCTTCTGCGCGCCGTGCTCCATGAAGAGCAAGCCGGCGCCGATCCGGAGCAGGTCCCAGGTGAACGATTGGAGCGCGGACGCGCGACCCCCGGTCGCGCCGTGCAGGACATCACTGGATACGGGCGTCATGACGCTCCTCCGTGTCGAAGGTCCGAACGACCATCACGGCTTCGGCTACTCCATCCCGACTACCCCGAGGCTGCGCGCCGCGGCGGGTTTGGGAACGGACCCTGCGATCTCGTCGTTGAGCTGGCGTGAACGAGCAAGCTACGCGAACGACGGCCTGGGCGAAAGACGTGGATGCGGCCGGGAGAAGCGCTTTCCTGGAGACGATCGGTCAGAGTGGTGTATCAGGGATCCGTACCCCTGAGCGAGCGGGATCGCGGTCCCGGAGGAGACGATGGCGATACGGCTACCCGCGGTATCGCTGGACGCGGTCAACAGCTTTGCCGCGATGCGGCACGGATTGCGGGCGTCGAGGTTCCGACGCGCCTGTGACGTCCTGTCCGAGATCATCGGCGTTCAGGCCGCGCCACCGGGGTGCTACCTCTCGATCGGCGTGAGGACCGGACGGTTTCGCGCGTGTGAGCTGGCTCGGGAGCTTCATGGCCGGCGCCGCGCGGTCCGCCTGCGCGCCATGCGGGGCGAGTTGTTCATCGTGCCGGTCGAGCGCCTGCCGATCGTGTTTCAGGCGACGCGCGAGCAATGTGTCCGGCCGCTGGCCCGGCAGCTGAAGGACTGGGGCCTGAGCGAAGTCCGCTACTGGCGTCTCGCCGAGAAGATCGAATGGCAGCTCGAACGCGAGTTCATGACGTTGAAACAGCTACGACGCGAGCTGTCGTGGCATCGTGCGCCGATGGCGTACCGGTTGCCAGTGATCGTCGAGATGATGTGTGCGGAAGGCCGACTCGTGCGTACACGCGTGGCCGGTGATCGAGAGAATCTCGTGGCCGAGTACACGCGCTTCGCGAACTGGCTGCCGGACGTCGATCTCGCGAGCATCGCGGTGGCAGACGCGCAGGCGCGACTGGCCTCGCTCTATTTCGACGCGCACGGACCTGCTTCACGAGCGGATTTCGAGTGGTGGTCCGGGCTCGCGACTGCCGAGGCGAACGCTGCGATCGACGCGATCGCGGCCGACATTACGCCGGTCGAGATTCGGGGGCTGCATGACGAGTATCTGATGTCACGCCGGTGGCTCGGCGCGCTCGTCGACACGGACGCCTCGGCGCGGGACATCGTGTCGTTCGTCCCTGCAGGCGATCCGTACATGACCGCACACTCGGGTCGCGGCCACTGGCGGAACCGTCTGAATCGGGACTGCCAGCGCGCCGTCTTCGACGACTGGGGCCGGCCGATATCGGTGGTGTTACTCGGCAGTCGGATCGGCGGCGTGTGGCGATTCCGCGAGGTGCCGGACGGCGTGACTTTCGAGGTCGCGCTCTTCGACGAGCAGAGCCACGGTGTCTGGTCCGCCTTGCGGCGCGAGTGCGAGCAGCTCGTGCGCCGCGCGGGTATGGGTCAGGCCCGGCTGCTCGCACGGCGGACGCCGCCCCGCGCGTTCGTCGACATGTGGTCCGAATTCCTGCCGCCCGCGCGCGACGGGTAGCAGAGACGAGTCGTTTCGGAGCCGGCACATGTCGGCCCCGAACCGCTCAGCCGGCACTCGGCCGAGGCGCGTTGACGGGCACACCGGGGTACGTTAGATGGAGCAATGTTGTCAATCACATCTTGGTCACGGATCGATCACGAGGAGGACCCAATGCCCGAAACCGCCGAGATAGCGTTGAACCATTGGATGGCTTGGCCGGCAACGCGAGCGGGGGCGATCGGCCGGGCCGACCCCAGGGCCTGAGGCGGCCGTGAAGCCGCAGGACCTACTCGATGAACGCCTGATCCTCGCCGTTGCACAGCAGCCGTTCGAGGTGCCATCGCCGGCCGGCGCGGTCAATGTGTTCTGCACGCTCGTTCCCGTCTGGCACGAAGACGGCGAACCGGCGAGCGCCGCCGATTTCCCGAACAACGGTCTGGTGTGGTGGAAGCTGCGCAGCGGCAGCAAGGAGCTGGCGGACCCGGGCCGTCTGGTGAGCGCGCCGCTCGAGTACGCGCTCCAATACAAGGTCGACGATCCGACCAAGCAGCTCTACCAAGTCGTGCCGAACGAGATCGAGGCGCTCGGCGAGAATGAAGCCGTCGAGGTGCTGCGCGCCGATGCGCGGGTTGTCCGATCGGCCCGCGAGCTCGTGAACACGGTCGGGGCGGTCGAGACCGATCACATCCCGGGTGCGCTCGTTCTGGTCCGTCTCGGCGACGTCTTGTACGGCCCGCTGCGCACGAAGGTCGTGGCGAGCAGTCGTGGTCTGCATCGCGTGTCCGTCTCGTCCGCGGCCGCGGACGGCACGGTCCGGCGAGTCGACGCGGACGCCGCGGACCAGGTGATCGATCGGCTCAGCGACATCGTCATCTCGCTCGACAACATGCCGCGCTACCGCAGCGCGAACCTCGCGCACTGCGCGTACGAGGTCGTGCGCGCGGAGCGCGTCGATGATCTGCTGCGCTCGGGTACGCTGGTCGAGCTGCCGCGAGACGACGACCTGATCCTGCGAGCGGCCCGCCGCCTGCTCGCGCGCAAGGAACGCCAGCAGCTGGCCGAGCTGCTCGAGCGGCTGGGCACGCTGCTGGACGGCGAG
>JBOHRM010000618.1:0-2452 GCA_050732715.1 Longimicrobiales bacterium | reverse complement strand
CGGCCTCTGCATGTCTCCTGAAAGCCGTTGCGGGAACTGAACCGCGATGGCGTCCGGTGCGCCCGCCTGCTGCGCCGGCGAGGGCGCCGCTCCGCCGGCCGCCGACATCGGTTCTTGCGGCGCATCGGCCGCGTTCGCAGGCCCAGTGCCCGCGCCGGCCGGAGCCTGCGCCTGACTCTCGGGCGCTGTCCCGCCTTCCTTCGGTTCCATGACCTCGAGCACGCGGGCACGCCAATCGGCCCACTCGGGCGAAGGACTGCGCGAACGGTCCGACCAGCTCAGCCGCAGGGCGATGTCCTCGCCGTTGTGGAGCGCCTGGACCCAGACCCCCGTCACGGCCGGGCTGAACCAGCGAGGGGACTCGACGATCTGACCGACCAGGGGGATGTAGAAGCGCTCGACGTCGGCCCACGCACTGTCATCCGGCGCCGCGGGCACTTCGCCGTCGACCCGTTCGGCCCGAACCACGTCGCGTACCACCGGGTCCTCCGGCGCCAGGCTGCGGACGTAATGCGCGACAGCCCAAAGCTGATCGAGCGTGATGATCCCGGCATCGACCGCGTCGGCGTAGGACGGCATCGGCGTGCCCATCAGTCCCGTGCGTAGCGTTCGGAAAATGTCTTCCACCGTGCCGCCGCCGTTGAACTGCCACGGCCGTGTCAGGTCCGCGGGCCGGATCGGGAAACCCGCGTCGTCCTCCTGGGTCGGCGCGGACTCGCCATCACCGCGGCCGGACTCGCCGTGGCACTTCCAGCACTCCAACTGCTGGTAGACCTGGCGGCCCTCCTCGATGATCTCATCGCTTGCGCCCGGTGCGCCGTTGAAGTCCAGCGGCGTGGGCTCTGCTCCTTCGAAGAACGGCGAGAACGTCTTGACGTACGCGACGAGGTTGCGCCGCTCTTGATCGCTCAGCTCGCGGCGCCACCCGGGCATGGTCGTGCCAGGCATGCCCTCGTCGATCACGTGCAGCAGATCGTCGTCCGTCGGCATCTCGCCGCTCGGCGTCCTCCGAATCTGATACTGGCCGAGCGTGAAGTTCCTCGGGCGTGGCAGCATGTAGGCCGCGGCAGGCCCATCACCCCCGCCTTCCACGCCGTGACAGCCGGCGCACCATCGGTCGTACGCCGGTTTGCCTGGATGATCGGCCTGCGGCGCGGCGTCCTGCGCGCTGACGGTCGAAGCGGCGAGCGCAAGCGAGACGGCGCACGTCGCGGCGCTCCATAGCGGCGCCCGGCGCCGCTCCCGGAGTCCGGTCCAGTCCTCATGCGTTGCCGCGGCGCCTACGATGGCTGAAACAAACCCGCAACCCGTGACCCGCAACCCGCGAACTAGGACCGGGCACCTAGAAGCGGGAACCGGCAACTGGGAACCGGGAACCGAGCTTCTATTGCTCATGGCCCGCCTCCTCCTCCCACGTGCGCGGCGTGTGGCCGGTCTGCTCGTACAGGAAGATGATGACCGACCAGACCTCGTCTTCGGTCAGTATGTCCTCCCATGCCGGCATCGCCGAGTTCCACGGCGCGCCCTCCCTCGGCAGTCCGGGGCCGCCCTTCGCGATGCGCCAGAAAACGAAGCTCTCCGTGAGCTGCGCAATGGTGCCGATGTCCTGGAAGCTGAGCGGAGTGGGATTGAGCGCGGGCGCGTAGTGGCCGTTGCCGTCCAGATGGTCGCCGTGGCACGGCATGCAGTTCTGATAATAGACGCGCTTGCCTTCCTCGTAGTGCTCTTCGAGCGAACCGCGGCTGCGCAGCGGGTTGTTCAACCCCGCGAGCGTCAGAGACCTGCCGCGGAACGTGATCTGACCCGGTGGTGCGGGGTGGATCGAGCGCAAGGTCGGCGGCGCGGCGACCGACGGCCGCACGCGCTCGTACGTCACGAAGCCCACGAGCAGCGGGATGAGCACCAGCAGCGCGGCGCGAGCCCATTTCAGCCCGGGCTCGATCATCACCGAGTTGATCGGCGCCTTGAAGCGCGCCCAGCGCGTCGCGTCCGCGCTCATGTACAACAGCATGCCGACGAGCACCGTGAGCAGGTACTGGAGCTGCACGCTCGAGGGCACGGGCGCACTGCGTATGCCGATCAGCGGCGGCAGGTACACGATGCCGAACCTGAACAGCACCCACGCCGTGATCAGGACGAGGATCGTTTGCCAGAACGGGTGGCGCAGGAAGTTGCTCGATCCCATCTCGTCACCTCAGGCTCGACAGGTAGGTCACAACGGACTCGAGCTGCGCGCCCGTGAGCTGCGCGCCGAACGTCATCGGCATCGTCCCCGCGACGGCCTCGTAGCCCTGCGCGGTATCGGCATTCGGCTCGAGGATGCCCCGGCGGATCCCATCGGCGTCGAGCCGCGCGCCGATGCCGTCGAACGCCGGGCCGATCGGCCCGCCCTCGCCTTCCAGCGCATGGCACAGGAAGCACTGGTTCGCCTCCATGATCGCGCGCGGGTCCG